>CAYUNU010000169.1:0-7480 GCA_964446195.1 uncultured Porphyromonadaceae bacterium
TAAAGTTTCCTGATCCAAATATTCCGATAGCTAACTTCATTACTATGATCCTGAAGCATCAAAGGTAGCTCAGATTCTGAAACACTAAATTCCTGGCTGGAAGAGGTAGTAGGTTCTATAATTGGAACATTATTTAACACCAATACTCCATTGTGGAATACCGTGAAATAGCCAGGCTTAACAAGTTCATTTTTTTTATCAAATTTGGGTGCCTTAAAAATAATGTCATACACCTGCCACTGCCCCGGTTCCCGTGAAGCATTTACCAATGGAGGAAAGTTACCATAAAATGCACCGGCCTGACCATCAGGATATGTTTTATTATTAAATGAATTTAAAACCTGGATTTCATACTTGCCCATGAGGTAAACCCCTGAGTTACTGCATTGCTGTCCTGTTTTTCCTTCAATAACATCTTTCACCGGAGTTTTCCACTCAATATGAAGCTGACAATCACCAAATTTTTGTTTTGTCCTGATATTACTTGTCCCGGGCTTAACGGTAAATTCGTCTCCTGATACCACCCAATCCGCTGCTCCTCCAGTCGCCTCACTTACAAAATTGATTAGTGTATCCTTATCAAATAGTATAATTGCATCAGCAGGAGCTCCTCCATTATTTCCAGGAGTAACTATCTCCGGCTCAGTCATATCCTTGTACCTGTTCCGATCCATACTAATATCAATTTTGGAATCCGATTCCAGTTCCAGCCAAATTACAAGATCGTATTGATTAATATTCCTGATGTAACCCACTCGGAAGCTGCTCCCTTGTGTAAGCTCTTTCCCATTGATTTTTAGCCAAACATCATGGTCGCCCCAATTCCTGATTACAAAAGCAGGGTTAACAACTGGGCTATCTTCACTAGCATCAAGACTGAATTCCAGTTTATTAATTTCCTTCTCATCTGAATTTGAGATCACATAACACCTTTGAGTTGAATCATACTGCCCATCAGATGCACCGGAATTGATTTGCAATTTTGGAGGCCTTGACCAGGATCTGGCCAGTTTTGTCAGCGATCCAATTTTATCCTGAGTAGCACCGTACATCCATGTCCACCAATAGGTATTGTTCTCGCCCTTATGGGGCCTTGGACTTGCCCAGGCGAGTGAGAAGTGGGATGGACGATCAGCAGCCTGACAATACCTCCCGTCTGAAGGTATCATAGCCACAGGCCAATGGTTCCACCAGGGGAAATGTGAAACATCCTTACGATGTTCATGGGCAAAACAAGTGAGATTACATTCCAGCTCAAAAATCTGAAAGGGCTTATACTCAGACTTCATATTTACCATCATGATATTTGGTTTTTCACCAAGCTCATCGCCAAAATGAATATAACCGCCAAGCTCCCAGCGTCCCTTACTTCTAAACTTAGGAGAGCTCTCGGCCCAACTGTAGGTATGCTCCTCTCCTTTGAGATTTGCCAGAGTCATGGCATCGAGCTCGATAATATCTTCCGGCCGTTGACCGGGCTGACAAAGGCCGATCACCTCCTCGGGCCACAATGATTCACCATCGCTGTGGAGAACAACTTTCCTAAACCCCAACTGGTCGGGGTAAAATGTATAATACTCATCAACCCAATCCTCCCATCCGGATATTGGATTAACCTGAGAATGATTACCGTTGGCTGAGGTAGGCAGATAACGCCAATGGATGACAACCCTGGCAGGTGTATTCTCAATTATCCTTACATGAGAAAAGCGACAACGAGGATCGAGCATGTGTTCCAAACAACCATCCTTACCATTGAAGTTTTCAATGCTCTGATCCCCCATCCAAATACCATTTTCCATCACCCAGGCTGGCCCGTACCTTGTTCCCCTCCAGAATATTACGCGTACCGGAGAATCATCGAATTGAACAACAATATCCGGATCGGATAATACCCGCCACTGAGCATCCCACTCCGGGAAATATTTCAAGTGTGTGTAAGAGGCTCCGAACTTCCCCTCACCAGCTGGTCCGGAAGGCATCACCCTGGGTGGAAGATCGGCAGTAATATCAGTTTTAGATGAAGAATACTTCTGTCCGATTATTTCAGATGAAAGGGATTCGCCGTAAATACTTATCTCGTCGAGCAGGCCATCAAAGGAATACCAACTGGGAAGAGTTGCAAAAGCTCGAACCGGATTAGAAGCTTCAATTTTTTGACGCGGCATACCAATCCTTAAGTCTTCTTTCTCAGCTGCCTTAAATCCACGTTTAATCTCCATCTCTGCGCTCTTTTTCCCGTTTATAAAAAGAACGATTCCCTCTTTTTTATCATAGGTTGCTGCCACATGTGTCCACTCACCTAAGGGGACTTTGCTTTCCGACCGACAGATATGCCACTTACCTGTGCCGATGTGTAAACCTAAATGACCTTGAGGACTAATGCCGAAGAAAAATCCTTCTTTAGCTGAGTTTTTTGTAATATCATCCGGCCATGAGATCTCATCCAGATTCGAGTTCATACTCACAGTACTCTCCTGAGCTGCAATAGGCGCCCAGTTCCATGGATAGGCACCAATTGCTACCCACGCTTCAATGGTGAAAGCATTTCCCAATTCAGGTACTTGACTTGCTGGTCGTGTGAAACATGAGGTATATCCATCCATCACAATAGCCTGCCCCTTCACACCCTCAACTAAGCGATGATAACCGCTCAGAGTGTCATGCAGGCCACTCATCTTTTCGAGCACCAAATTGTTCTGAACATCGTTAAAATCCCAATGTGCAATGGGATCTGCAATCTTTGTCTGTGATTGACCTGCAATAGCCAAGAAGCTATACAGGATAAAAAATAAAGCTCTTTTCATAGTTTACTTACTTAGTTCCTTTATCTTCTCTATACCCATCGCTTGCCTGTTTTTAGGAGCACTGCGTCCGCTTGATTTCAGTTCCTGAAGCAAGTCCTGAAGCTCTTTTAGTTTATCAGCCTCAGTAAAAAACAAGTTTGTTGTTTCCCCCGGGTCATTTTCCAGATTGAATAATTGTCCTGTAGCTTCAGGCGCAGTTTCCGGCAAAGCATATTTTTTCATAGTAGCAGCCTCATAATTATTACCACCTGATCCAGTGTGGTCAAGATATTTCCAGTTTCCCTGACGAATTTGAAACTCTCCACGAAAACTCTGGGTCAACAAATAAGGTCTGATAGATTCATTCTCATCCTGTATTCCCAGCATAGCAGGCAACATATCATAGCTGTCTCTGGCATCTTCATCTTCAAGTTCATACCCGACAACAGAAGCCAGAGTGGCAAAAATATCCGTAGTATTAGTCATTTGTTCAGACACCAGACCTTTGGGGAATACACCAGGCCAACGAACAATGAAAGGAACACGGTGGCCACCCTCCCAGGCATCTCTTTTCATCCCTCTCCACCCACCGGATGCGTCGTGACCATAATCCTGTCGCATCCAGTCGACATGAACAGTTTCCGCTCCGTTATCAGAGTTGAGCATGATAATGGTGTTATCGTCAATACCCAGCTCATCCACTAAAGCCATAACTCTACCAACGATAACATCCAGCTCCCATACAAAATCACCTCTAGGGCCAGCATTAGTTGCTCCATTAAACTGAGGAGCAGGAAGCACAGGAGCATGGGCGATTTGTGTCGACAGAACAGCGAAGAAGGGTTTATCAGGCGTGTTTTTTCGATGCTCTGAGATAAATTTACGGGTCTTTTCATAAAAGATCAGATCTGCTTCCAGAAAATTGTAGCCCGGCGCCATCCATCCCTCATCATTATCCCAGAGCCATTTGCCCCCAGGGTTGGGGAGCTTTTCTCTATGATGCCTTTCGCTGGCAGGAACAGGAACCATACCATTCTCTATATAGATATAAAGCGGATCAGTGTTTGGGCAATTGGGTGTTATGAACGATTCATCAAAACCTCTTTCATTGGGGCCATCAATCAGGGGAGTACTTTTCTCATAATCAATAAGAAGTGAATTTGCGAAGCCACCACGGAGCACCTCATTATTCTTATCAAACCATGTAAGTCCTACATGCCACTTACCGAAAACACCAGTTCTATATCCCTTTTTTCTCAGCATCTCTGCGATTGTGAGTGTCCCGGGCTTCAAATAGCTAGGTCCGCCTGGTCCCTCAAAAGCTCCTCCTCCTCTTCCTGTAGAACGATATATCTGCTGCCCCGAATAAAGGCCGTAACGAGAAGGTGAACAGATTGTCGACGGACTATGTGCATCAGTAAACATAACACCCTCTAAGGCCATCTTTTCCAGATTTGGAGTATAATAAGCTGAGCTATCATTGTAGCAGGATAAATCCCCGTATCCCAAATCATCAGCATAAATAATGATGATGTTTGGCAAATCCTGAGCCGTGGAATTCACATATATGGATATACACGCAAACGCAAGTAATAATTTAATCTTATTCATTATATTTTAGTTTTCCAGAAGATTTCTTTCAATAATAACATCAGCAAATATTCGTGCCATTTTTTTTGCCCCAACGGCATTTGGTAAAATACCATTATTTGCCATGTCGAATAAAGGATCGAATCCGGCATGCTGGTCGGCCAATACAACTGGTGACTGAGCTGTGTTATGAGCCTCTACACACATCAATATCTTGCTATTCAAAACCTTAACCTCCTCAGGTTTACCTTGAATAGGTATTATCTTGGCCAAGACTATTTTTACACTTCTGTTTTTTTCACGCAGCGATTCAATCACCATACTGATATTGTCGATAATCTCATCAGCCAATGATTCAGCAGTGTCAGAACCCGATAAGATATCCTCCGTTCCCATGTGAATTATTGCCACATCAGGAACATCAATTACATCACTGTCGAGAAAGTCAGGCATATTACTTGCCAGCCAATCAGAGCTCTTGCCCCAATGACCTTCATGATCTACATCGTACTGATAATTATCCGCTTCAGCTTGATTATTGTTGTGTTTCGTTCGGCTACCAACAAAATCAATAAGCTTTCCTTCTCGACGAAGCATACCATCTAAGTAACGTCTGTATGCCCCATCAGAGTTGGCTCCCTCAGTTATAGAACCTCCGATAAGCATAATTTTAAAAGGCTTGAGAGGCTCTGCCTTCATCATTCCTGTCACAATACCATCCATACTCTTAGCCCAGACCCTATAACCTTTGAGTGTTAGATGAGTTCCGTCGGTAAACAGTTGTGTGTTTATTGAACCATCAGACTGCAAGAACCTATCCTGTAAATCCAGATAAACAACTTCATTATCGTTGTAACTAAGAGCAGCATTGATAGCATTTACCTTTTGACACTTGTACCATTTAGTCTTGTCAGACACAGGTAAAATTCCCATCATAATAACTCTTGTTTGGGGCAGCCGACGGCGAAAAACCTGCGCAATAGCCCTTACTCCCTGTGCCACATCCTCCGCTGGGCAATCGGCTCCCAGGTCCCACTGAACATCACCTCCGGCACTTTTAGTGACTACAAAATTATTTGTGCCACATAGCAAGACTGCCACCTTGGGCTGTTTTCCCTTTGCAAAATCTAAATTGCCATTATTGACCCTATAGAGCATTACCGGAGTGATATCTCCTGAGTTCCCCATATTGATTGGCTTATAGGCTGAATAATTCTTCTTCCAAATGCTCTCACCTGTGCCAGGGCCTAAGGACCAGGCCCAGGTAATTGAATTCCCAAAAAATACAAGATCTGTTTTATTTGCTTGGGCTACTTGCTGGTTGACTCGTTGGTATTCTCCGTGCCAATACCCATCTTTGATCTCCTTGGGCACTGTGGTGCTCGGTGAAACAGGGATTTCATCCCAGAAGTTTGGGCTATTAGTGTAGTCAGATTTAGGAATTTTATCACTACTTAATACCAAATGACCACTTGACCAACAAGCCGTAGCCACCACAAGCACTGTAGCTACAATTAGCCCTATATAACTGATCTTCAACAATTTGCTTACTCCATACCCTGTTGCGTAACTATTGGAACATAACCTACTTCCATTCCCTTAGGAGGTGTAACTATCAGTGCAGGATCAATATTCGCCAGTTTACCAATCAGTGGAGGTGGTAGATACTCACGGTCCTTCGTCCAGTTGCGGTGCAGCAGCTCTACCCTTCTCTGCATCTCTTCTCGCTCCTCTTTACTCATATCCGCATTAAGCAAGGCTGGCTGGTCGGCAAATCTATACCAGTAGTAAGTAATCGTGCTTCCATCCCCCAGCTTTGCCTTAAAAGGTCCGGCAGCCGGACCGGGAGTTTTCCAGCAACTCTCTTGCTCATCCGGAGTAACATATGCCGTTGGGGTCCTTGGATCTTTATTTCTGAAATCTACTTCATGGAGCCCGGTCTCAGCAGGCACAGCTTCAGGTGGGATAGCAACCCACTCTCCAATCTCATCATCACCTTCCTTAACCAGCTTATAATATTCAGGAAGGGTTATTACACTACCATTGCCTGTTTCTCTTCTCTTAATCAGGTCACCCTCCCAACGAACACTCAGTGTAGCAGCTTCTGTGACATTAGCATCCATATATGAAGTAATATTCATTAGAGCACGCTTATCTTTAGGGATATGATCGCCATAAAAACGCCAACTTGATCTGACTCCCTTTTTGAATTCTTGCTGCGCAGCCCCCTCCAGATCAATTATACCATCCGAAGGCTCTCCTCCTTTGAACCAGGCTTCAACATCATCCCAGAGGGCTTTCTTATTGTAGACCATCAAACGATGTAATAAATCCGTATTACCATCTGATCCAATAGGATACTGTGTTGGTGCCATCCTGGCATATCTCTGACCTTTCGAGTCAGTTGCTTCGTATGAATGAATGTGCTGCGTTTCCATCTGAAAAGGTTTGTTAGCCTGTGAGGGGCGCTGATCTAAAAATAATCCCTCGATGCGTGGATCCTCAACGGATGCCTTGGTCCAGAAATATGGAGTAAAGAAAGCAATAGGTCCTTTGAAATTGCCAGCATTGACAAACAAGGTCCAGCACTGGTTTCCTGTTGAAATATTCTTACCCGCAGTTATACTTTTTGGCTCAGTCAGAGGTAAAGGAAGATACCCACTGCCAAACAATTCGCCACAAGTACCCTGCTCCAGATTCAGCCCATCAGGAGGCCATAAAACCCAGGGACTAAGCTGTGCAACACCATACTTGCCTTTGGGATTATTCCAATCCCGTCCCTGACCGGCACCAGGACCGTTAGCCCATCCGACAAAGTTTAGCTGTACGCCACCCATAATAAATTTCGGAGTGGCAGTGGCATACTCTGTATCACGCCACCAGCCAAGTCCCCCTTCAATATCAGTGTACAGTTTTTCTACAGGCAGAGGCCCGTCATGCTGAGGATGCATCCATGTGCCAAACAATCCGGATTGAAAATCCCTGCCCGGATACTCCCTGATCAAAGGGTAGGCAGCCGCGTACATCGAATACCCGGCATTAAATGATTCATCAACTTTCTCCCTCTGAGTAATCAGATATCCACCAACATTCCCCTTCTTAAG
>CAYUNU010000170.1:0-7478 GCA_964446195.1 uncultured Porphyromonadaceae bacterium
AACATGAACTAACCTGGATAAATGTGTATCCGCCACTGAATATCCTTGATGCATTAAATAAATATGACGCTTTTAGCACCCCCAAATTATTTATTCTGGATCACGACATGAAAATATTAGCCAAAGATATAGGTGTCGATCAAGCTCCTGATGTGCTTAATCATTTCTTGAACAGCAAATAGATATTACTGGTTTTTTAACAAAATGAGCTTTTTTGTGAAGGAGTAATTATCCAACTTCAACACTAAAAGATACATACCAGAAACAGGAGCTAAGAAATCCATCTCCAGATAATTGTCGAAAAGAGCGTAGTCAGATATAAGCTGCTTGCCCAAAATATCATACAAGTGAACATCAAACTTCTCATAAACGAGATTACTCAAATCAATATAGATCTTATCCTGGGTAATAACCGGATGGAGTTTGATCTGGCTTTTAAAATCAGGAAATAATAACTCTGTTTCTAAAATCACTCCAAGATCACTAATCAAACCTGCAGCTTCATTCAACCCTATCCATTCCCCGTTATGCCTGGCAAAAGCTGCCCCAACCTCAGAAGATGTTCGGGGTGTAGCTATCATGGAGCAAAAGACTCCTGATGGAAACTCAGGGACAATAAAGCCAGCATGGATAAGAGAATCAATACCTACCGGATGCTGAAACCAAACAGTCTGATAATCGGGAAAAATATCATTCGACAATTCAACAGAATCTTTCACAATTTCATTAAATTCATCATCCCAAATCACTGCGCTTAGGTATGTCCCATCAACCACATCAGGCATCATGCCAATGGGAATGCGCAAACCAGTTGCCATCCTTACAGTATCAGTGCTAATAAGGAAGGCGTTGGAAAAAGCATCTATCCCAATGGTATTATTTCCGGCAATCCAACCCATTCCTTCAAGCTCAATCACGCCAAGAGCCTCATTTTTACCAAAACTTGTTACTCCTTCCCCTGCAAAGAATAGCGACTCAGGTTCAACTTTAATGAAATCCCGATAAAAAACAGTGTCGGTAAAATCAGGATATTCAATTATCATGCTAACATCATATGTACCAGGAGTTTCATACCTAATACCCGAGGGATTATCATCACTCCAACTAGCAGGGAAGCCTCCTTCAAAAACCCATTGATGAGACAGCGGATCACCACTTGATAAATCAGTATAATCTATTGAGGCACCTGCAACAATTCTATTTTGATCGGCCTTAAAACCAGTAAAATCAATAATATCAATTGTTTGTTGCATAGAATCTTTGCCAAAACTATTGGTGACCACAAGCTTAACCTTATACTCACCCGACTGTTCGAATGTAACGATGGGGTTTTCAAGTGTTGAGGAAGAAGGGCTACCGTTTTCAAAGCTCCATTCCCAGCTGGCTGGTTGGCCCTCCGTGTCATCATCGAAGCGAATTTCCTTACCTACTTTTGGAGAACTTGCCGAATATTTAAAATTGGCTACCGGGAAACCTGCTGTGCTTGGATCAAAGCCATTCCACACAATAGCTCCATTATCTATTGGATCCAGCCAATATTTGAGTTGTTCACCGATATCAGAATATCTGTCCCAACAAACAAATAGCTTCTGAAAATAGTCATTGAAATTATAATCACAATCAGCATCTCCCCCTGTCAAATCTCCTATGATATTGTGGTCCTGATCAAATAATGGCGACCCAGATGATCCTCCTTCTGTAGTTCCAAGATTCCATTCAGGTATACGCCAGTGAGTATTCTCATCAAAGCCTGATCCAAAATTGCCCGTAACTATAACGCCTAAACATTTTGATATCTTCTTAACATCACCACTCGGATGGTGAATACAGGTGACATTGTTATTTGAAGCTCCAACAGCTCTGTTCCATCCCGCATAGTATACCTCGTAATCAAGAGGTGGTATCTTGCTCAATTCCAATAGAGCAAAATCAAGCCGACTGGTTGTTGCCAGCATATCACTGCCAGAAACGGATTGATCCAATCGCCCATTCGGTCCATCACATTCAGGACTCTCATAGTTAAAATAATAAACAGTCGATTCAGCCTGTCCCTGGTTGGCTATCACATGATTCGCAGTGTATATCATCGCCCTGCCATCATTGCTGGTATTGTTAATGAGAGCACCCGACCCTAACCAAAAACCGCCCCTGATAATCTTAACAACAGAGCGCTTTTCTACCTGCCAGTCGTCACCCTCAGGACAATTAATATCTACATTGCAATCTCCTGATGTACCAAAGCCGGTCTTAAATCCAAAGGGATCTGAAAAATCATGTGAGATCCGACCAATCGTAAGGTCAGGGTCAAAACCGATAATTCCCGCAGGAATATCCAGTTCAACAATAATCCGATCGCCCGGAACCGGTGTCGTCGCCAGTTTTCCTGATTTTTTGTTGTTCAAAGAGGTATATGCACCTCTTACAGTTTCTAAATCAGGAGAATAGATAAAAACACTAACACCATCAGGCAAATTGAACTTGCTGAATATAATATTAAGTGAGTATGCTCCTCTTGACTCAATCTCTACCCTGTAAATCTCTGATCCATCAGGAAGGATTGTTTGGTTAACAGCATCAAACACATCAATAAGCGTATCAATAGGCCATGCAAAAAGAGCTGGTTTTAAACCGTTCAATCCTTCAGCTTTAAACTTTGCCTTCTCAAGAAGATTATGAGACAAACTGACTACCGGTGCCGGTATTATGGATTTGTGATGAACCGACAGTGGCGCACCTGGCCTAGAAATCTGAGCAATAACCAGTTGTGGCAATAAAAGTAAAAAAAATAAACCTAAACATGTAAAAATCCTACTCCGCATATCTGTAATTTGGTAAACAAAAGTAGGAATATTAATTAATTAAACACAAGCCAATTTGGTGCTATTCCCACTGCCATAGCATCCATAACTGTACCATCAGGATAATAACGATGTAAAAACCCAGCAGAAGAAAAATCGCCCGACATCAATCCATAGATTGTCTCTGTTTCCGGGTCTACGCCAAAACCATAAAAAGATTTGGATATCAACGGAGCCGTGGTTTGCGCTATCGCTTCAATACCTATCTGATATAATCCTCCCGCTTCGGAATAGAGAATGTTTTCACCACCTGTATCACAACAAATACCTGTAGGCCAATAAAAATCACCTGTCTGCCCTATCTCAAACCTGGTCTTCACCTCAAGAGCACCAATATCAATCTTAAGTAATTCTGATTTTGTCTCCTCGGAGATCGACCAATCTGCTCCATACACAACCTTACCCTTGCACATCACCCATAGATCATCATTTTCATCCATAGCTAAAGCCTTGGGATTATCTCCAACAACAATATTTTCAATTAATTCGTCACTTTCAGAGTCAATAATCGAGATGGTGTTATCACTTCCCCACCCACCGGAATTTGCAACGTAAACTATCCCATCATAAAGAAGCATCTCCTCAGGTCCAAAACCAACCGACACAGAGTCTGTTATTGTCAAGTCAACGAGATCTATAACATAGACAAAACCATTATACGAACCATTAGACACATAGCCCTTTGTATCATTGATACCCAAAAAATATCGGGGATAGGATAAACCCTCAACCACTCCTACAGAGGAAAATGTCTCGAGGTCGACAACTTCTACTTTCTGACTGTTATTCACTACCATATATGCACGATCACCGTGAATAGAAATCGACTGAACAACGTCCCCCAATGGCCTGCCATTTACCTTGTAAAATAAATTGTTGTGAAGAACCATTGAATCCCTGTTAAAATAACTAACTGAACCATTGGAATTCCCAAAACCCCCTTCATTGGAAATAAACACTCCATCTGTATATCCCTTGTCGTTAATTTCATCAGGATCAATCTTTTCACAGGAAGCCAAAAAGGCCATAAGCAGTACAGAAAAAAGTAAAATCGTAGTTCTCATAATGATTTAAATATTTTGGTTTAAAAAACTTAGTTTCATTCCAAGGGACGCAGAGATACCCGGACTCGCATAGGAGCGTATCATTTGATAATTTTGATTTCCAAGATTATTAATGCGGGCATAAAGCTCCATTTGTATTTTCTTTAATTGATACCCGTAGCTAAGATTAATATTTACTAAATGGATTGGATCCAAAGCGTAAATAGCATTCATATCACTAGTGGTAAAACGCTTCCCTAAAAGCTGATAATTACACCCCAGATTCATTTTATTTACTTTAACATTAAACCCTATTAGACCCTGATGCTCTGGGACATATACCACAGGGACTAAGTCACTCAGGTCCTCCTCCTTCGCCTGTTTGGAATTGGTATAAGAATACTTGTAAATCAGATTAAACTCCCAGCTTCGCCATTCGACAGCACTTTTACCATTTAGCTCAAGCCCCTTACTAATTAATAAATCCTGATTTACCGGATGCCAATATCCTGATACCGGAACCCATTGTATCCAATCATTGATCTTCTGATAGAATATTACAGCTTCTATTTCCTGATCAAAGGTCGATCCATAACGCTCGTTGAATCTCCAGGCAAGCTCGCCACCCCAGCCCGATTCAGGGGACAAATCAGGATTACCTCCCGGCTCCCAATATCTCTCGTTAAAAGTTGGGATCCTGAACTTATTGGAAACATTACTACGGAATAGATTTCTTTGACTTTTGGACTTCCATGAAATACCGGCAGACATTAATGGCTTCGGTGGATTATAAGGGTTATACTCCTTTCTAAAGCCTAGATTAACTATCCATCCTCTTTTCCTATACTTGGCTGCAGTAATCAAACTGTACCGATTCTCCTTCTTAGCATCACCATAGGCATCCACAATGGCAGAAGGATGTTCCGAATCAGCTCCCAGATCAATAGTCAAGGCCTCATTAATAAACCACCTCCACTCTGCCTTAGAAAAAAAACTTTGGGTATGAATATGTGAGTCGATAAGAAGACCACTCTGATTACCTCCATCAACTTTAACATAATGTAAACTATCGTTCAGATAACCCATCTGCAACAGTATTCTGGAACTACTAAAAAGCTTATTTAATCGAACATACGCCTTTAAAGACTTATCTTCCTGAGTGGCATATGACGCCTGATAAGAACCCATAACTGGAGGTATATCTTTGCTTTTATCCTGAAGCCATAAACCAAAATCCAATTGCACATTATTGTCGAAGCGCAAAAATAAATTCTGCATTAAACTCCACTGATCAAGAGTATCATTCACCTGGTATTCCTCTGGAGCCCCGATCTTATAAGTATCCTTGAAGGGAAAATCATTGTCGGACTTGATCTTTTGAAATGCAAGCCTGTATTGTAATCTTCCTGATGTAACTAAAAGCGATGGCATCAAGGCTTTATAGCCAAAACTTCCTATCTCCGACCTAATCGAAACATCGTATTTCTTACTCCAATCAGCTTCATTATTCAGGTAAACGGACCCTCCAAAACTAGCATTCCCGGCCAATACACCCGACGCTCCCTTTGCAATCGCAATATTTTGCATAAACCCCACAGGAATCAGCGATGCATCCATTGTCCCTGTGCTAAGAGAGTTTAGAGGTATACCATTCCAATGAAACCTTGTGTGATTATCTCCGGTGCCTCGGATTTTTATCCCTGCAAGAGAACCCCTGCTACCATATGACGAAATCATTATGCCTCCATGAGCCTGCAAAGCCTCTCCCAGATTAAGCAATGAAAAATCACCCGTCAAAAGTGAATCCAACTCCTCCCGACGTGTATCCTCCTGGTAGTAGGATTGCAGATTGGCTTTCACACGGACCTCACCCAATTTGTAATCCACCTCTTGTGAAAAGCACAAACCAGACAAAAAAACGCTCAAAAAAAGAATGCGATATTTTATAGGTATCATTATAATAATCCTTTAAGGTTTATTCCGAACCGTTAGGTAATTAAAGCATTGGCAGGTCTTCTGGCTTGTCCCTCTTTTCAACGCCTTCCCATTCCTAAAAAGGAAAAGTGGCCGGGTTGTTGAAAAGCTTTGCAGGACTTACAGCAGCGGAAACTGCCCGGGATTTAAACCCGGTTCCCTATTATCACCCGAACCGACCAGCTCAGGTGAACCAATACAGTGCAAAAGTAATGAAAAATTATAAGCACATTGTCCAGACAATAAAAAATATTAAATAATGAATTAGTATTTTTAAGCTCAAAGTATTAGTTATGGATATTAGTCAGACCAGACAAAAAATTGAGGAACTTCGGAGAAAGCTAGATCACCACAACAGACAGTATTACGTTCTTAATCAGCCCCTTATATCCGATTTTGAGTTTGACACACTGATGAAGGAGCTGGAAAGACTTGAGCTGGAAAATCCTGATCTGGATAGTCCTCTGTCGCCAACTCATAGAGTTGGGAATGACATAAATCAGGAGTTTATACAACGTCAACATAAGTACCCTATGCTTTCCCTGGGTAACACTTATTCAACTGAGGATCTTTTAGATTTTGATCAGCGGATCAGCAAAAATTTAGATACTAACTACACTTATTGCTCAGAATTAAAGTATGATGGAACAGCAATAAGCCTCACCTACCAAAAAGGAAGACTGGTGTATGCAGTTACTCGTGGAGATGGAGTTCAGGGAGATGATGTAACGGAGAATATAAAAACCATCAGGAGCATCCCCCTGGTATTAAACGGGAATGACTATCCTGATGAATTTGAGATCCGAGGCGAAATATTTATCGCCAAAGGGGACTTTGCCAGACTGAATAAAGAAAGAGAAGAAAATGGGGAAGCTCCATTCGCCAACCCAAGAAATGCTGCTTCCGGAAGTCTAAAAATGATCAACTCCTCTCAAGTTGCTCAACGACCTCTGGATTGCTTCCTATACCATATGGCTGGTGACCAGCTTCCTTTCCCAACCCACTACAAAAATCTACAAAAAGCGAAAGAATGGGGATTTAAGATAGCTGAACACATCGAGCTTCATGATTCCATCAACGGAGTTCTGGACTACATTGAAAGATGGGCTGTCGAAAGAAAAAACCTCCCATTCGAAATTGATGGTATTGTAATAAAAATTAACGACTTAGGCCAACAAAGAGTGATGGGATTCACCGCTAAATCTCCTCGCTGGGCTATTTCGTATAAGTTTCCGGCAGAACAGGTTGAAACCGTTCTTGAATCTGTCGACTTTCAGGTTGGTAGGACTGGCACCATTACTCCGGTGGCAAATCTCAAACCCGTATTCCGGGCCGGGACAACAGTTAAAAGATCTTCTATACATAATGCTGATCAAATTAATATGCTCGATTTGCATTATGGCGATTTGGTGAAAATTGAAAAAGGAGGTGAAATAATCCCTAAAATAGTTGGTGTAAATACAAAAGAGCGACTGGCAGGATCCCGTCCGGTGGAGTTTATTAAATTATGCCCCGAATGTGGTACCCAGCTCCTAAGGGAGTCAGGAGAAGCCCGTCATTATTGCCCTAACGAAACAAACTGCCCTCCACAAATAAAAGGAAG
>CAYUNU010000171.1:0-7439 GCA_964446195.1 uncultured Porphyromonadaceae bacterium
GGCCGGCAACCGGACCGGGATATCTCCAGGCTCCTTTCAATTCGGCATGATAAGGAGATGGGTTCTCGTTTGGTTTCTGAAATTGAGCATTAGCCAATCCGGTAGAGGCCGGAAGTCCAGATTCAGGAACAGCTACTCTGAAATCAGCAGAATCTTTAAAATATTCGGGGAAATAAGCCATACCATCAACAACATTGCCCGTCCATTTCAACCCGAAATCATATCCTTGAAAAACAGCTGGACTAACAATTGAATTTATCCCCTTAACAACTTTCCCGTCCTGACGATAAGTAACTGTAGATGTGCTGATTGACGGCCTGTGCGAACCCCTGGTGCTGAAAAGGCCTAAAGGCGCTTCTCCTCCGTTTTTCCAATCGATGATTTTATTCCAAAGAGCATCTTTGCTGTAGAAGGTGACGTCCCTTGAGAGGATAGTACGGTTAAGACTGTCAACAGGAAACTGCAGGCCCGGTATTTTGCAAAACAAATTCTCATCTGAGTCGTGAGCACTTAATTTGGGTACAGTATTAATCTCCATTGTTCCCCCAAAAGCACTTCGTGTTGATGGTCGTGCATCAAGACCCCGACCATAATCAAAAGGATAATTCTCAGAGATCTTAGCCCATGTCTCCGGGAGGTAATAGGCCAGTGGCCCTTTGAAGTTCTCCGAGTTCAGAAAGAGCGTCCAGGAGCGTTCTCCCACCGGATATTTATCTGTATATGCTGCGGTTAAAGGTAGTGCCATGTAGCTTACTCCCAGAAACTCTCCATTTGGATTACCTTCGAAAGTGAGCCCATCAGGGGGTATTAGTATTCGGTTAGAAATCTGAGCAATACCCAAAACATCATCGGGTAAAGGTGTATCGCTGAAAAAGAATTGCCAGCCGGGAGTTGAGATTTGATTGTTATAACAATTGGGTGTAGAATTCATCTTGAATTTTGGTGGGCCATAATGAAACTTATTACCCACCCAATAACCCGGGCCACCCTCAACAGTCTGGAATACACTGCTATAAGTAGGCCCCCTTTCGGGCCAGTTATCTCTGGCCAAGGTTCCAACCGGACAAAGTGGGGTTGTGGTATTATCGTTATTATTCGGACTAATCCATGTTGATGGCAGGCCTATCTGAAAATTGGCTATTGGCTCACTGATAAGCGGCCATATAGCGGAGT
Organism: uncultured Porphyromonadaceae bacterium; assembly: GCA_964446195.1. GTDB lineage: Bacteria > Bacteroidota > Bacteroidia > Bacteroidales > UBA12481 > JAUVKA01. Next base: position 1,174 of record CAYUNU010000171.1, read on the forward strand.
AAAAGCCAAATCCTTCGACATAGCTTGAAGGGGCTTGTGATGTATAACTACCGATATAGCCGTGGAGGCCCTGTGCATATGTATTATTCAGGCTTGGAGCATTTATGAATATCAGGATAAATAATGCATATTGGAGGGAGGTTCTATTTTTCATATAGTAAAGGTAGTTTGATATTTGGCGTAATAACAAACACAATGTTATTTTAATGTTACATTTTACTTCCGCAAACAATACGCATCTGTTTTCGAAAGCGCGCCCTTACAAACCATGGTGGAAAAACCCACACGTCATCCCGGACGGAACGCAGTGGAGATCCGGGACCTATTGGCGCTAAACCGAAGCAAATTCCGTAAGCTACAACTCCTCATCAAGCACTAAATCCTTAGCCTTAACCGATTTATACTCCAGTTTGATATTCCCCTTTCCTTTAATCAGGAATTGATATTCTAACCTGCCAAAACCCGGAATGTGCATGAACTGTAATTCGGGTTTATGCTCCTTGTAACTAACCTGATTAGTGTAAATATCGGTAATTAATCCGCCTGTAAGAACTTCGATGTTCTGGCCACTAACAAGTAGCTGGTCCTGAGGATGCATCTTAAGCCTTACAGACTGGTATGTGATGGAAGATATGGCTTTGGAGTTTGTTAGTCTTACCCTAACCTGATAGAGGTCTTTATCAATCTTCTTCTTTTCAAAAATCTCCATCCTGATGTCGGGAAGCTGATCGGCAGTCTCAATAACAGCCATAGCATTCCTATGCACCAAATCCATGAGCATAAATGGTTGGGGCAAGCGAGAAGTATATTTTGTCCATCCACCAATCTCTACCTCGCCATATACCGGATGATTGTAAGTTTTCCATTCCACAAACATCTGTCCATTAGTTAGGTAATCATTGAAATCCATTCTCTCCTGATCGCGATTGCTTCTGTCGCCCGGTTTAGATGTATCAGAACGATAGGACTCTGTATTTGACTGGAATAGCTCACCTATAAAGGTAAATGCACCAACAATATTATCCGTAAAATCGCCAAAATCACCCCAGGTACCGTAGAGGTCTTTCCAGGAAATCAGATATCTATACCCCGGAACCATTTTCTCGGCATGTTTTCCCAGGTAATCAAGGACCTGTACATCCCGCCGATCAAATTCCTTCGCTCCTTTGTGATTTGGCCCTCTGAGAAACATCCCTCCTGAGTTATGGAAAGCCCACACCATCAGGATATTAGGCCGATCCATTATATACTCAGCAATAGCCTTCATACCGGTTCCTTCGAAAGGATAATCTCCTCCCCCACGCTCCACGTAATTTGGATACCAATTGTAGCCCCAATTACGGTTTCCGTCGATATAACCTTCTGAGTCTTCATTGATACGACCATCTCCATCATTATCAATCCCTTCCGATCCCAGTATAGTATAATCACCAATCTCTCCCTCTTCCACACGGATCATGATTCTAGGGTCATCAGGATCCAGGCGATATTCGCCGAAAGGAACTTTTTTACGCATCTGAGTGATATTACCGTCTCCGTCCAAATCATCCGCGGGATCTTCATCAAAAAGACCATCCCTGTCATCATCCTTGGGAACGCGTAATCCACGAGTGGCGGTAGAGCCTTGTTTCTCATCCATAAAATGAACCCGGCCGTCAACGTTAACTGTAGGAATAGAATAGATAGTGATCCGGTCGAGCATCTCAGTTACCTTGGCATTACTTCCATAATTTTTCAGCACATAGTCGAGAAAATACAGAGCTACCTCAGATGCCTGAATCTCATTACCATGGATATTGCCATCAACGTAGATAGCCGGCTTATCCAGAGCTTTTCCTGTTTTTGGATTATTTACAGTGATGGACCAGATATCCCTGCCCTCATCACTCTTACCAACTATTGCCAGTTCGGTAAGATCAGGATATGTTTTATTAAGAAGTTTGAGCGCCTGATTAACTTGATCGTAAGTATAGTAATGATCAAAACGAAGTGGATTAACAATGTCTTGAGCAAAAACAAAGGTGCTTAATGATACAAGGAACAGGCTTATGCCTAATGTTTTAAAATGCTTTTTCATTACTTGGTCCCTCCCAGATTAATTGTGTTTTCTTCTCCCCGGGCGTTTACGGTGCTAATGGAAAGTTTTATCTCATCACTTTTTGTTGATCTCAGGAGCCAGCTAAATTTTTGCTTTTTACCTGCTTCGATACTGGCAATCGGAGTCCTCTCTCTTCCCTGGAGAAATTCAAGCCCGTCGCCCTTCAGAATTATTACAGCCGGTGGCGGGACCTTATTTCGGCTCCCCATAGCCAGCGGAAAATGAAATTTACCTTTGTTTTCAACCCATACCTCTAGTTGATATATGCCTTCTCCTATGTCCTTTACCTTTTGGGCTTCCACACTGAGTTGAGGAATCCCTTTTGTCAGCTCATAGATCCACGGTACCTGTGCTGTGATGGCCGGCTCTATCTCTTCAACTTGCGGAAGCATATCAGCATAAGGCACTCGTCCACCTATCTCCACCTCTCCCAGTTGTGGGTGAGTGAATGGGGTCCATTGAACAAAACCCTCTCCGCCTAAAAGGCTATCGTTGTATTTCAGGAAAACCTCTTCAGGATCTGTTTTTCCTGATTTTTTATCTCCTGATGTACCCGGTTTACCATTTTTATTAGGTAATCCTGATTTTTCCGCTGTCTCGGACTTCCCTTCTTTTTTCGTAGAATCGGGCTTTTCGGGAGTCAGCTTGGGAACACCCCAGAAATCCTGACTAAATGATGGAAGTCCCAGATGATAATATGCCCATAGCTCGAAGGAACCATCCTTGGCTGGCTTAGGGTCTAAACGATCTGTTGAAAATCCCTTCTCTTTTAAATACTTCATGTATTCCTTGCTGTAATCGCTATAGATAGGAAGGTCCTTTGCATTAGGATTAACGGCAGGTCCAAGTTCCAGCATACCGGCAATCATACCCTCATCAACCTCAGTCCCGGGAGGGACAACAGCTTTTACCATCACTTTTACCTCCTCCATTGAATATGTCTTGCCGGGATCGGCATTAAGCATAGAGGCATATTTTCGTGGTATCCTAAGTGAGGTAAGACTCGTTTCGCCTTTTCTGCCTCCTTTGGGCACCTGCATGCAAAAATTACTTGATCCGTAATGCATAACAAGAGCGATCTGAGGATGGTCGATCATAAATTTCATCACCCCAAAAACCTCATCTTCCTGACCGGCCCACTGTCCGCTTTCTTTTCCATGATATTTAAACAGGTGAGGGAAAGAAACACCATTATTTGTGCCTCCCTTTCCATCCTCATTATATTTACCATCATTATCATTATCAATCCCTTCTGTATAGGTTTTGTAAACACCTTTTTCGCCATCCGAGGATTTTGCCGACCTCATTCTACGTGCATCCGTTGAATCAATAATAAGGTTTCCTGATGGGTCCTTAACACGCATCATGGTGATAAGTCCATCTCCATTAAGATCCTCAAATCCATCCTCATCAATCTGATCATCCATGTCGTCGTTAAATGGCCGGAAATTCCTCGAATCAACCATTTTTGGCGAAGAGAAGAAATGGGTGGCTCCCTCAGGGTTTCCAAGCGGAAGGATATACCAGGTGAGGCTTTTATACTGTTCGGGATTCTTCAATAGATCTCTGATAAGAAAAATGGCAGCCTCAGAAGCCAGGGGGTTTGTCCCCTCGAAATTTGCAGCAACAAAAACTGCGGGGACTGTTTTTTTCTCTTTTGATATTTCGGTGCCAATCTCGATCAGATGAACAGGCTGTCCGGAATAAGAATTACCGATCAAATGTAAGCTACTAACATTCGTGTTTGCCTTTTGAATATCAAGTAATTGCTTATGAATTTCGGAGGGGGTATGATACTTACTATAAGCATTCCCATTCTGCCCAAATCCATTGATAGTGACCCAGATAAGGATCATCAGGATAAAAGGAATTTTTTTCATAATAAAGGGATCAGTTAATTGCTCAATAAAAGTAATAAAATCATCAGGGGATTGATATTTTGAAGGATAGGCTTTAAGCTTTGTTAACAAACAAGTAATCCATGCAAAAGCTATTATTTATTCTTCCTCTTCAGAACCTTGTCTGCAGCCAGCTTGCCTGTTAGGATCGACATAGGAACACCGGAAGGACTATAAGTCCATTGCCCGGCCTGAAAGATGGAAGGGATTGGTGTTAAAACGGAACGGGCAGATTTCTGCATGGCATTTATAACCGGAACTGATTCCTGGAAGGACCATCCGGTGATGGCTCCTTCAGAACTACCTACTCTGTTTTTAATGCTCAGGGGCGTAAAAGAAAAACTCCCAATAACTTTGTCTTTTAACATTGGATAAACAGAATCTGACAAGACTTTCAAAACACGCGTTTCTATTTCCTTGATAAACTTATCGTACCAACCTGCTTGCTTAACCTTTTGAAACAAGTCATATTCCGCAAGAAAGCTAATAACCAAACCTGTTTTTCCATCTGGCACTAAATCGGAATCCTTTAATCCGGGGATAGAGATCTCATATGTGTTCAGACGAGTAAACTTATCCAGCCAAACCAGCACTTGCTCTTCAGTCTTTTCATCCCAATTATCCAACAAAAGCTTAAGCTCCTCCCTGTGTGTTTCGCCTAAACCAAGCTTCGATGGAGTGTAGAAAAAGTGCCCATTTGAAATGCTCTTAAAACTGTCGATAGGTTCATCAAGCTCCACAAACAAAGTATAAACAGAATCCCCTCCTCTCTTTTCCAGCATCTTGGCTTTTACATCCTCAAAATTTATCCTGATCTTATTCGAAAGACCATCCGTTGAAGTAATATTATAGAAGGTCTTCAAATCTGCGGCCCAGATAAGACTGCCATACTTATACTTAACATTATCCTGATCAACAACTGTACGCTCACCTGAATCCACCTTACGAATAGTCGTCTCCCTCTTAATCTCTCCTCCTGATTCTATTAATTTGTTTTCTATTGCCTCTGATAGTTTCCCAACCCCACCCTTGGGATAGAAATAATCCAGGTAGAGGGAGAAATAACTCAGAGCAAAGAAAGTAGGGGTGCTTTTGAAGAAGTGCTGTGAGATAATGTCGCGCAAGGATGCATCTTTAATTATTGTCTCGAGATACTCCTCAACCGGCATATTCATGCTATTGATCTTTCGGATAGTAAACAGGAATTTTGGCAGCCAGGGAAGAAGTGTTTTGAAAATAAATTGTTTGTCTTTCCAAACATCTTTGATAACCGGATTCTCTACACCATAGAGCACATCCATGTTTTTCATAACCTTCCTGATAATCCTGATCAGGTCATCAATCTCTCCTTCACTTTTTGGATAATGTTTAACCAGCAGATTCCTGTAATCTTCTAAGCTGTTAATATCTGTGACATTAAGGATATCATTGCCTAAGCCAACTGAAACCGGACTTTTAACCACTTCCAGCTCAATATCCAACTCCTTTAACATCGGGAAAATTATACCTGCATCTAATAGAGCTCTAACCCCGGCATCGAAATGAAACCCATTCCGTGAAAAAGAGTTTACTAGGCCGCCACATTCCTTATTTTTTTCAATAAGCAATACTTTTTTCCCTTTACTCGAAAGATAAGCAGCCGAAGTTAGCCCGGCAATTCCTCCTCCAACGATAATCGCATGATATTGATTGTCAGTCATGTTTCACGAGTTACATCCCATCATGATCAATCAAATTGCTAATTTTAAGATCCGCGTCCTGTAAATTAGCTAAGTCAAGACTCACATCCCACAGCTCATAGGCAACATCCTTGTCAAGTGCCGGAGGAGCAGGTTCCTCTTCTGTTGTAAGATTAAAAAACTTACCACTAATATTCTCCAATTCCCCGGAAGTTCCAAGATAATAAAGAGCCTCCGACGCAATGGTGACAGGTCTGAGTGTTTTATCTAAAATATTCCTTTTATACCAACGATATACCGGGCCGTTCTCCTGGCCCGTCTCAGTTTTTACTGCTCCCGGGTGCATTGCATTTATTCTTACTCCTGTATTTTTGAAGAGTTCCACAAAAACATGCATTGTCAAAAGTTGGGCAAGCTTGGCCGAACCATAACTTTTCAATCCGGAGTAGCGCCGTCTTTCCCAATTCAGATCATCCATTTTTAATCCCCAGGCTGCAAAACGGTGCCCTTCGGAGTTAACCATCACAATTCTAGCACTATCCTGCGATTTCAGCTTATCCATTAAACGGATGTTAATAATAAATGAAGCAA
>CAYUNU010000172.1:0-2234 GCA_964446195.1 uncultured Porphyromonadaceae bacterium
GGATGTGATCGCATATTCTGCTAACAGCGGGAGGATGTCCCCATTAGCAACTGAGGTTGGCAAACAAACAGGCTTATCTGCGCCAACACAGGGGTCTGGACCCGGAGGTCGGGTGCTAAGCTCAGACTTGCAAAAAGCAAGTACTGAAACGGGAGCCGATTCAAGTCTTAAGAAGCTATCTAACATCAGGAGGATAATAGCAGAAAAAATGCATGCTTCCCTGCAAAATTCAGCACAGCTTACCCATCATATGAGTGCGGATGCAAGAGCTATGTTGAACCTCAGGAAGGAAATCAAGAGAAAAGTTGATTCTGAAGGCTACACAAATGTTACTTTAAACGACATGGTGTGCTTTGCTGTGATAAAAGCACTAAAGAAAATGCCTGAGATAAACAGCCATTTTCTTGGTGATTCAATAAGAACATTCTCAAAAGTGCACCTAGGAATCGCCGTGGACACGGAACGTGGGCTGATGGTCCCAACACTAAGAAATGCTGATGACTTAAGCATCGAACAACTGTCATCTGAGCTTAAAGCATTGGCAAACAGCTGTAAATCAGGAAATATCGATCCAGACTTATTAGCGCCAAATGCTGCAACATTCACAATATCCAACCTGGGAGCATTTGGAGTGGAGATGTTCACGCCGGTAATCAACCTGCCACAATCAGGAATACTCGGAGTTAACACAATAATACAGCGTCCGGGAGATGTTGGAGGTGGAATAATCGGGTTCATACCTTACATGGGACTGTCGCTTACATACGATCACAGAACCATCGACGGTGCACCAGCCTCTGCCTTTCTGCGCGAAATCAAAGAGCAGGTGGAGAATTTAACAATTTGATAATTAGGCAATTTAAAAAATTATAACATGTATGATTTAGGGATAATAGGGGCAGGATCCGCCGGATATGTGGCTGCCGAGCTGGCCGGAAAAGCCGGGATGAAAGTGGTTCTGTTTGATAAAAGAGCACTGGGTGGCGTTTGCCTTAATGAGGGATGTATCCCAACTAAAACACTCCTCTATTCGGCAAAGATGTACGAAAACGCCAAATTTGGTGAGAAGTATGGAATAGTAAGCAAAGACGTCAGCTATGACTTCCCGGCAATCATGGCGCGCAAAAACAAGGTTATCAAAAAATTGGTCGGAGGCGTTGGAGCCAAAATGAAGAAAGCCAATGTGGAATTGATAATGGGAGAGGTGAAAATTACAGGCCGAAAGCAGGATCATCTGATTTTAACATCAGGAGAGAAAGAATACTCTTGTAAGAATATCCTCCTTGCATCAGGAGCAGAAGCGGTTGTGCCTCCAATCAAAGGTTTGAAAAAAGAGGAAGCAATGACCAGCAGGGAGATCCTGCAGATTGAAGAAGTACCCGAGAGCCTCAATATTATTGGGGCAGGAGTAGTAGGAATGGAGTTTGCCAGTTTCTTCAATAGTATGGGTACAAAAGTTACCGTTTTTGAAATGATGGACGAGATACTCCCGGGAACAGACAGAGAGATCAGCTCAATGTTCCGCAAAGACATGGAGAAAAAAGGAATTGTTATTCATACATCAACCACCGTCACTGAGATAAACGGCAAGAAGGTGCTCTTTGAAAACAAAGATGGTAAATCTGAGCTTGAAGCCGAAAAGCTGCTTCTGAGTGTTGGTCGTAAAGCTAATTCATCAGGAATAGGTCTGGAGGAATTGGGCGTTGAATTGACAAAGAATGGGGGTGTGAAGATAGATGAGAGATGCAGAACAAACATTCCAAACATTTATGCCGCTGGTGATATAACAGGCTTCTCTCAGTTGGCCCATACGGCAAGCAGAGAAGCTATCGTGGCAGTTCATAACATGCTCGGGAAAACCGAAAGAATGAGATATAATGCTGTCCCTTCAGTGGTTTATTCAAACCCGGAAATCGCATGTGTGGGGATGACCCAGGAGGAGGCTGAAGCAAAGGGTATTGCATGCAAAACATTAGCTCTGCCAATGGCTTATGCCGGGCGCTTCATAGTTGAGAATGAAGGGAAAAATGGTGTTGCCAAAATGGTCGTCGGCCATAAATACGGAGAAATACTGGGAGTGCATATGTATGGCAACCCCAGCTCTGAGATTATCTATGGAGCAGCAATGGCCATAGAGATGGAGATGAGAGTGAAAGATATGCAGGAAATAATTTTCCCCCATCCAACAGTATCAGAAATTTTACACGAAATTGTTTTTGAAGATTAAACTAACG
>CAYUNU010000172.1:2334-7428 GCA_964446195.1 uncultured Porphyromonadaceae bacterium
CATCCAACAGTATCAGAAATTTTACACGAAATTGTTTTTGAAGATTAAACTAACGAATTATTCCCTCCCCCCTGTTTAGGGGGGATACAGGGGGGTACGTAAAACACAATAAAAATGCCAAAAAGTCAATTCATTGATCCGAAAGAAGTCCGCAAAGCCGGCCAGATAACATTTGACCCAATCCCGGTCAATCAGTACAACAAAAGCCTGAAAGAGGAAAGAAGCAGTTTCTCAGATGCCGACCTGATGCGCATATATCATGATATGCAGGTAATCAGGGAGTTTGAGACTATGCTCAACAAGATTAAGACAACAGGTGAATACAATGGTATCCCTTATAACCACCCCGGCCCGGCCCACCTATCAATAGGTCAGGAAGCTTCGGCCGTTGGTATGGCATATAACCTGGACATCGACGACCTGATTTTTGGTTCACACAGAAGCCACGGAGAGATCCTCGCCAAAGGTTTGTCGGCCATTCACCAATTAGAGGAGAAAGAACTGACCGATATTATGGAGAGTTTCTTCGAGGGACGTATTCTTAGGATTATCGAGAAAGATCATAAAGGCGATGTTAAAAGTCTGGCTATAAGGTTTTTACTTTATGGCACACTCGCTGAGATTTTTGCTCGTGAGACAGGCTTCAACAAAGGCCTTGGCGGATCAATGCATGCCTTCTTTACTCCATTTGGGGTTTATCCTAACAATGCTATTGTTGGTGGATCAGGAGATATCGCCGTTGGAGCAGCCCTATATAAGAGGGTGAATCAGAAAAAAGGTATAGTTGTTGCCAATATTGGTGATGCATCCGCTGCTTGTGGACCGGTATGGGAAGGCATCTCATTCGCTTCCATGGACCAGTTTCGTGAGTTGTGGGCAGGCCCCTACAACGGTGGTCTACCAATAATATTCAACTTCATGAATAACCAGTATGGTATGGGAGGCCAGACATGCGGTGAAACAATGGGATATGATATTCTGGCCCGATTGGGCGCAGGAGTTAATCCCGAGCAAATGCATTCCGAACGTGTTGATGGTTACAACCCACTTGCCGTTATCGATGCTTTCCGTCGGAAAAAGCAGATACTGGAAGAGAAAAAAGGACCTGTACTACTCGATACGCTTACCTACCGTATCAGTGGCCACTCTCCTTCAGATGCATCATCATATCGTGCCAAAGAAGAGGTAGAGGCTTGGGAACGAGCAGACTCTATAATAGCATTTGGCACCGAACTGATAAGCAACGCAGTTTGTGGACAAGCTGACCTTGAGGAAATTAAAGAGGATATCACAAAAACCATAATGGAGATAATGCGACTGGCTATTGACGACCAGGTTTCTCCTCATATGAACCTCATTAATAACCCTGAGATTATCGGAGAGATGATGTTCTCAAATGAATCCATCGACAGCATGGAAGAACGCACCCCTGTTACCCTTCATCCTATGGAAGAGAATCCAAGAGTTAAGGGGCTGAAAAACAAGGAGAGATTTGGCTTAGATGAAAATGGTAAACCTTTCTCCAAAATAAAAACCTATCAGCTTAGGGATGGTCTGTTCGAAGCTATAATTGACCGCTTCTATAAAGACCCAACACTGGTTGCCTATGGTGAAGAAAATCGCGACTGGGGTGGAGCATTTGCTGTATATCGTGGTCTGACCGAAGCACTGCCTTATCAGAGACTCTTTAACTCACCAATAGCAGAAGGTGCAATCGTGGGAACAGCAATCGGCTATGGAATGGCGGGTGGTCGTGTTATCGCCGAGATAATGTATTGTGATTTCCTTGGCCGCTCCGGTGATGAGGTATTCAATCAGCTTCCGAAATGGCAGGCTATGAGTGGCAACCTTATCAAAATGCCGGTGGTGATACGCGTTTCTGTAGGCTCAAAATACGGTGCTCAGCACTCACAGGACTGGTCCTCACTGGTAGCTCATATTCCAGGACTGAAAGTCGTTTTCCCGGCTACTCCTTATGACGCTAAAGGCCTTATGAACACAGCTCTACAAGGAACCGACCCGGTAATCTTTTTCGAGAGCCAGAGGATATATGACATAGGTGAACTCTTCCACATAGAGGGTGTACCCGAAGATTATTATGAGATACCACTTGGTGAGCCAGATATCAAAAGAGAAGGATCAGACATTACTATTCTAAGCATTGGTGCAACCCTGTATAATGCAATAAAAGCAGCTGATATACTAAAGGAAAAACATAATATTTCCGCCGAGATTATTGATGCAAGAAGCCTGGTTCCTTTTAATTATGAGCCTGTAATAAACTCAGTCAAAAAAACCGGACGAATACTGCTAACCAGCGACGCCTCATCAAGAGGATCATTCTTGAAAGACATGGCTCATACAATTACCGAGCTGGCCTTCGATGAACTTGATGCTCCACCAGTGGTTGTTGGCTCAAGGAACTGGATAATTCCAGCGCATGAGCTCGAAGATTATTTCTTCCCCCAGCCCGAATGGATGTTGGATGCAATACATGAAAACATAATTCCGCTTAAAAATCACCAATTAAGCACTAACTTCACTCCTTCTGAACAAATCAGAAGAAGTAAACATGGAATTTAAAAAGGCTAAATATGGAAGTAAATAAAAAAGCCATTGAGGCTATAAGAAACAAGAAGGGCTATATCATCGATATGGATGGAGTAATCTACCACGGGAATATGGTCCTTCCGGGAGCAAAAGAATTTGTCGATTGGCTAAGTCGTGAGAAAAAGAATTTCCTTTTCCTCACAAATGCAAGCGACAAGACTCCTAAAGAACTGCAAGAAAAGCTTGGGCGATTAGGTATTAAGGTGGAAAAAACTGTATTCTATACTAGCGCTCTCGCAACTGCAATGTTCCTTCAAAGTCAGAGGCCTAAAGGCAGCGCATTTATCGTTGGTGAACCTGGCTTAATAAACGCTCTTTATAACGTTGGATACACAATGAATAACGTTGATCCTGATTATGTGATCATTGGAGGGACGTCAAACTACACCTACGAGTCGATTGAAAAAGCAGTAAACCTTGTCCTGGCAGGAGCTAAGCTGATCGGAACTAATCCTGATGTAACAGGGCCTATTGAAGGTGGTATTGCTCCTGCAACCAAAGCCCTGATTTCTCCCATCGAGATGGCCACAGGTAAAACCGCCTATTTCATTGGTAAGCCAAACCCACTGATGATGAGAAATGCACTAAAGAAAATCAATGTGCAGAGAGAGGAAGCAGTAATTATCGGCGATAGGATGGATACTGATATAATTGCAGGTATCGAATCAGAAATCGATACTGTACTTGTTCTCAGCGGGATATCAACAGAAAAAACCATTGGCGATTTTCCTTATTGCCCAAAATATATTTTAAACGGAGTGGTTGATATAGCTCCTGATAAAGAATAATATGCTTAAAGTTAATTCACACATTCATACCCCATATTCTTTTAGTGCTTTTAAATCAATTGAAGAGGCCTTTATGCTTGCAGAGAAGGAGGGGATAACGGTTTTGGGAATAAACGACTTCTTTGTCACTGACGGATATTCAGAATTCAATGACATAGCCCAACAATACAGGATTTATCCCTTATTCAATATCGAATTTATCGGACTTCTTAAGCAAGAACAAAATAAGGGAATAAGAGTAAATGATCCGGGGAATCCAGGTCGTATGTATTTCTGTGGTAAAGCATTGAAAAACCCTGTTTCATTTTCTGATAATAACAGAAATAAGCTGGACAAGGTAATAACCGAAAGTCAGGTACAGGTTAAAGAAATGCTGGATAAGCTGGCCCAACTTCTTCATTCTATAGACGCACCTTTCAGCCTGACTTACGATGAGATTAAGATGAAATATGCCAGAGAGCTGGTAAGAGAAAGACACATCGCCCAGGGCCTGCGAAATGCTATTAATGAGCACTTTACTGATGCTGAATCCAAGCTGGCCTTCCTCATAAAACTGTATTCGGGAGATGCACCGCAAGCAGATCTTAACAACAACAATTCATTCGAAGGAGAACTCAGAAGTAAGCTCTTAAAAGCTGGTGGAGCCGCATTCGTCGCTGAAGATGCAAGTTCCTTCCTTCCAATACCTGAGTTGGTAGAGATAATTATTGATGGCGGAGGTATTCCCTGTTATCCTGTTTTACTGGATGATAAAAACGGATCTTACACCGAATTTGAGAAAAACCCGGAAGATCTTCTAAAAAGACTTAAGGAACTCAAGGTTGGCGCTGTTGAATTAATCCCGGGAAGAAATAATATTACAAACATCAGGACATTCGTGAAATTCTTCCACGAGCATAATTTCCTGGTTAGCTTCGGCACTGAACATAACACACCGGAGATGACTCCAATGGAAGTAAAAGCAGGGGCTAATACTCCCTTAGACGATTATCTTCTGGGGATCAATGAAGAAACAGCCTTTATTCTCGCAGCACATCAGGAACGTGTTAAGAAGGCAGTAGAAGGATATATTGATTCTGACGGACAGTGCAAAACATCAGAAAAAAATGTTTTTATCAAGGAAGGACAATCCATTCTGGACAAGTTCCTCAGCAAATAAAGGAAGAAGCATGAAAAAAGAACTGGAATCGCTAGTCAGAATGTCACTTAAGCTCGGCCAGGATAAAAGTCAGATCCTGGTAGCGGGAGGTAACACTTCTTACAAAAATGAGAACACGATATGGGTGAAAGGTAGCGGTACAGAATTGGGTTTGGTTGGCAGCAATGATTTTGTGGAGTGTGACCGAAAAATGCTGGAAGCAAATCTGGAGAAAACTTATAGTTCCGACCCAAATACTAGCTTTTTTGAGGCTCGTAAAGATCTGTTGGCCACGATGATAAATCCAGATTCATCAACTAAGCCATCAGTGGAAACATCAATACATGTTTTACTGCAATCACCCTTTGTTGCGCATACCCATCCCACTCTCATAAATGCACTGACGAGTAGCCTCAATGGTGAAAAAATAATTAGCAAATTATTCAAAAACAGAGCGGTTTTTGTTGATTATAACTATCCGGGCTTTGCACTTTTCTCAGCCGTAAAAAAGCAAATTGATAGCTTTAGAAAGGCGTTTGGCAAAGATCCTGATTTTGT
>CAYUNU010000173.1:0-7409 GCA_964446195.1 uncultured Porphyromonadaceae bacterium
GTTATTAAGTAAGTCAGGATATCACCAACTGCATCAAATGATTGACTAGATGGCACTTGAGTCTTATTTATAGTCCAGCTAGGCTGCTGTATGGCAGTAATTGTCTCCATATCACTTGCAGGAGCGAGTGTGCCTCCTGTTGGAATACCATTAGCAGTAGCAGTATTGGTATAACTTCCAGCATTAATATCATCCTGACCAACTGTATATTGAGCAGTGTAAGTCCATATTTCTCCTACTTCCATAAGAGCATCATCATTACCAACCTGATCAAGACCTCTGACAATACCAGGAATAAGATCTGCACCCGGATCGCTTACAACAACATTTCCAATACTAATGTTACCTGTGTTTGTAACAAGAATATGATAAGTTAAAACATCGTTAACAGCATCATATGTATCTGGACTTGTGGTACTTGTTTTTAAGACGCTCCAATTTGGTGATTGAATTGCATTGATAGTTTCATTATCACTTGCATCAGTTAAGGTTCCCCCAGCAGGAGTACCAGTAACACTTGCAGTGTTAGTAAAACTACCTGTTTCAAGGTCAGATTGTGTTACAGAATAACTAACACTAAAAGTCCAAGTTTCATTAACATCCAATATCGAATTCCCATTATCACCAGCTAAATATGTAGGACCTGATGTTGCCTGTGGGTCACTAACAACAACACTATTGATACTAACATTACCTGTATTTGTAACCACTACAGCATAGGTTAATACATCGCCAACTTCATCATATGTTTGATTTATTGGTGATTGAGTTTTGGTTAAGGTCCAAGCAGGAAGTTGTGTAGCGCTTATGGTTTCAGAATCATTAACATTATTGAGTGTGCCTCCAACTGGAGTTCCAGAAGCTGTGGCAGTATTTGTAAAGCTACCTAATTCCAAATCTGCTTGAGTAACGGTATAACTTGCAGAATAATTCCAAACCTCTCCTACTTCCATTATTAAATTACTATTGACATCACCAGATTGCAGGGTTGGCCCTGAGGTTGCTTTTGGATCACTTACCGTAATACCATAAATTTGAACATTTCCAGTATTGGTAACAACAATGGAATATGTAAGAATATCCCCTACCTCATCATAGGTTTGCGACACAGGCGCCTGCGTTTTAGATATAGTCCAACCAGGCAACAAACTAATCCCAACCTCATGACTAGCAGTTTGGGCTGTTATGATTTCGTTGCAGACGACGCTTGCTATATTATCAATATCACCATCATCATCGGCACTACCATTTGAAGAGATACCATTTCCATCCAGGGCTGGTTGAGTAATAGCCCAGGTACCTGTATAAATCCAAGTTTCACCTACATCAAGAGAATTAAGAGGAGCTCCATCTCCGCTCGATAATGACAAGTTGCTTACCAATGGATCGCTGACCACTACTCCTGTTAAGGGATAATCTCCTGTGTTAGTCACTGTTACAGTATAGTTAATTAATTCTCCGGCAGTATCAGCAGTTCCATCTGAAGTAGAGCCGGTTTTAGTAATAGAATATGAGGCCTCAAGATCAGTTTCTGTATCGCTATCGTTTGAGCTATTATTATCGAAGTACAATGCTGGCGTGCTAATACTTGCAGTGTTGGAAAGGTCTCCCGTAAAGCTGGAAGGAATATCCGCTGAAATAGTATAGGTAATGAAATATGATGCGCCGGCATCTATACTAACAGTTTCATTAACAATACTTCCAGTCCCACTTGTATTAGTAGCACTTGCCGATCCACTTGCTACAGCCGACCATGAAACATTTGTTAGAAAAGTATTCAGATGATCATTAAACAGAGCATTTACTACATCACTGGGTCCATCATTTGTCACGATAACAGTCCAGCTCACAGAGCTGCCAGCTATATAGAAACCATTTGCAGAGCTTTTACTTACACCGAGGTCAACAAGAAGATTTACAGTGGCTTCGGCCGTAGCAGAATTATTCCCGCCATCGGGATCAGGAGTGGTACTGCTGACAGTTGCAGTATTGCTCAGAACTGTTCCTGCTGAAAGATTAATATCAACTGTTGTGACAATAGTGAGAGTCTCCGTTGATCCACTTGAAACGGTACCGATAGTCCAGGTAGGCTCAGTATAGGAGCCTACTGATGCTGTTGCACTTACAAGACTTAGTCCGCTCGGTAAATCATCTGCCACAGAAACATTTAAGGCATCTGTTGGCCCAAGGTTTTCTACTGTTATGGTATAAGTAAGCATCCCTCCTGAAATTACAGGATCAGGAGAAGCAGTTTTTGTAATTTGAAGGTCGGCAGAAGAAATTCCAAAATCATTTTCACAATCAGATTCTCCTGCTTGGGTAAATGTTGAAGATTCAAAATTATCAGTAGTCAGTTCAATCCCCGAAGGAAAAGCAGACTCATCGATCTGAGCTATATAACTCACTGGATATTGAGCTAAACTATACTCAATAATTAACTGGGGAGCAGTTTGACCAATAGTGTTATCCGCAGAATGAACATCACGATTGTTATCCGCATCTGAAATAGTTCCTGTGATAAAAAGAGACAATGCATTACCACTGCTCCATGCAGCACGATCAACAATTTCCTGTATAATTGAAATAATACTTGGGGAATTATATTGTTGTTTATCAGACCATGAAGGTTCATTATCCCAAATCACTTGCTCTGAAGTTTTAGTCCTGGAACTAAGGTCATTACATCCATCATTGCAGGCTGAAAAAACAACAGAGTTGTCAACATCCTCCCCATTAATAGTCCATTCAAAAGGGCTATTGTTATTTCCATCAGCATCCAACCTTATTACGGCAGAGGTAATTGTCGCACCCTGAGGTATGTTTACTCCTCGAAATCTTAAACCAGTAATCGTAGTAAAACTACTATTACTATTATTACCAATATTATATCCTAGATCTAAATCATCGTTAACTGTAAAAACATCGCCAAGACTATTACTATTACCAGTAGTTCTCTCTTCTGCATCATCAACACTGTTTGAAACTGTAAGTGTGATTGTTGGAGCAGTTCCGACAGGTTCGGCAATCTCAAAAGAATAGCTCCCATCGCTGGTAGTAGTGGTCGCCAAGACGGTATTTCCTTCTGTCCCGTCCAAGACACCGTTTACATTGGTGTCTTCAAAAAGATTAATTGTGATATTTTCCTCAAACAGACCTTCCCCGGTCTCCATAGTTGCATTAAGATTTACATCTTCAAATATTGAACCTCTTATAACGTTCTTCCCAGGAACCAGTGCACAAGAAATATTAATATCTACTCGCGCAATATCACATAAAGTTGGTTCATCCTCACTGCAAACCTGATATTCGAACCAATCAGTTCCTGAATAGCCTGCATTCGGTGTATAGGTAACAGTACCATCAGGATTTACAACAATAGAACCATTAGATGGAGCCTGAAGTGCACCGTTTGTTGAGTTTGTATTTAGGGTAGTGAGATCAGGCCTACCGATATCGTTAGAAAAAACATCAACTATTATCGGAGTATTTATACCTGTCAATTCAGAATCATCAACAGCATCTAGGTGAGGAATAACCCCCAGAAAATTGTCATCTTCACAAGTACCTAAACTACTGAAGGTGGCTGCCTGTATATCTAACGAAGAGGCAGTATATGCCCCATTGCTGGCAGAAGGATCAATTTTAACAATAAAGCAAGACTCCAAGTTAAAGTAAATCAACTCAACATCATCAATATAAAAGTAATCGTTAGATTCAACATTCGTATTTGTCAGGAATAATATTGTGTTAACTCCATTTGCATTAAAAGAGCTCAAGGGTAATGATACTTCACTATAAAAATTATTGGTACCAACAGAACCGCCGTCACTAATAGTAAACACAGTAGAGTTATTGACTCTCACATCAAGGGCTTCACCTGAATCGTCCAACCCCTCTCTTCTGTAGGAAAATTTCAGAATGGCACTTATTGCATCAGAAAACGTAAGACTTCGGGAGACCCCCCTATTATCATCTCCAATTCTAAGAGCCTGGCCCACTCCCCCTGGAGCCGGATCAGTTAAAACTTGAACATCGCCGACGCTTACGCCATCACTTTCGCCCTGCTCAATCCAGCCAGCGTTCCAAGAAACTGAACCATCATTACCAGTATAACTAGCAGTAGGATCAAAATCATCCTTTGCAAAATATCCACCAATTGTAGCAAAATCATAGTTGCCAGAAGGATCTGTATAAGTCGACTCAATTAATTGTTCACCTATATCATAAGATCCATTACAATTCGCATCTCCAAAAAGATCTACTTTTACTCCTGATGCAAAACTCTCGCCAGGATTATACTGACCATCGTCAGTTCCCAGCTCTACAAAAACTTTCCCAGTTATTAAATTCTCCGATGCACTCGCATTACATTCAGATACAGTAACATAAACAGTTGCTACGTCACAAACATTTGGATAATCTTCACTGCAAATTTTATATTCAAAAACGTCCACACCTTGAAAGCCTGCAATTGGCGTGTAAGTTATTGTTCCATCAGAATTTACCACAGCAGTTCCATGAGCAGGTTGAAGAAGAAAATTAGTTGATACTGAAAGTGGATTCACTTCTGTTAGAAAACCAACATCATTGAGCGCCACATCAATTACTATCTCAGTCGCAGGTTTTGTTGATGCGTAATTATCCACTGCATTTACTAAAACTTCAAAGCACTTAGGCGTAAGAACGGTGCCAACATCCAGTGAAGGCGAACTTGTGCTGGCGATGGATGCATCCTCGCCATAAACAGCAGCAAATGGAACATCATCACAGGTAAACAGGGCAATTCCACTTTGGTCATTATCCGAGGTGTCAAAGATCCTGTAAAATTCAAACTCATCCAGAGGAATTGCCACATCATAGGGAATATTGCAGGGGCTAATATTAGGGCCGGTTGCAGTAAGATCTCCATCATATTTAACATAAATAGTAGTACTCGCTGCAGGTGTCACCCAAATAGGATTATCATTCGTGTTAGGAATACCATCACCATCAGTGTCAACCCCGCCAGGCGCCCAGGCAATACTTGTAAATGCAGTTAACCGATCACTAGATATGAGAGTTATTGCCCAATCATAAGCAGATCCACTAGCATCAGCATCCATAATCTCTACAGCAGTGTAGCTTTCACCTCCCTGACTCCAAAATTTATATCCTGATAAATCGGTCAAGGTTAAGCTGTTAAAACTATTTGCTGCAACCGATACTGTTCCAGTATTCAATGAAGACTGCCAATTAACAGTTATGGGGCTCGATAAACTGTTGACAAAAAATACTGTGGCCGGAGCATTGATATTGGTGGTAGGTACGGGAGTGTAATATGTATCACCGTAAAACTGGTCTGGCAGGATATTAATGTTCCTGGTACCAAAATTATCATTGCCTCCAAATAACAAGTCGATTCCCACAGGTTTATCGGCTGAAATAGTTGTACCCGGAACAATATCTGTTGCTGTTGCAATAGCAGTAGCAGCAGGATCTCCCTGATAGAACCACACTTCCCCTTCATCCAGAGTATTTGAATAATCAGCCGTCCCATCATTATCAAGATCAATTTCAACTGTCGTATTATCAATAGAAGCCGTTATAAATATTGAAGCATAAGAAAAGTATGGAATACCAACAACCTCACCCAAGCCAAGAGTAAACAGTTGTCCGTAACGAGATGTATCAAAAACATTTGACTTAGCTGCTTGTACTTCAAAAACACCATTATCCCCGGTAACTTTGGAAATAGCTACATCAAAAGTCGTAACCAACTTGTCACTCCCATCAAACACAATTTCAGATGGATCCCTTGGATCATATACAAAGTTATTATCCAAAACAATGTATCCTCCGGCAGGAATATAATCATCAGGATATCCGGGAGCAATCCCATTGGTCAGATCTCCATCACCCCAAATTTTTGTAGTAGATTGGAGTGGCTTTTTGATATTATCTTCATAACCATCTTCCCAATGGTCATAATAAATAATTGTACTTGGATAGGGCGTTTCTATACTAGTAACATTTCTCATTACCCCAGTATAGGTAGCATAATTGTCAGAAGCTTGAAACAATGCTTCACCCAGCTGTGTACTATTCTCTGGGAATGGCATATAATACCTTTTAGTAGCTACTGCTTCAGAGCAAGGATCAGTAAAATTTGGCAAGACATCAACTGTAACCAGGGCAGCATCGCAAGCACTTGGGTTTCCATTCTCACAAACCTCATAGCTAAATTGATCAGTACCGGAAAAACTACCCCAAGGAGTATATGTCAAGTTACCATTTGTCCCAACCTGAACGCTTCCATTTTGAGGATCAATTGTTATAACAATGGAACCTGGATCTGAATCTCCAACATCATTGGTAAGAACGTTTATCGTCCCAGAGGTCCCCGACACAACAGACATATAGTCATCATTCGCATCAACAGGTATGGGCGTTTCTTTAGCCAAAACTTCTCCAGTAGCAACTGTCTCCTCAATAATGGATGAGCTTCCAGCAAATAGTGAAAATGGCAAAACAAAACTAAGAGTCAATACAATTAGATAAATGGATCTTTTTACTGACTTATTAAAAACTAAATTAGCAAAAATAAATCCATTTCTAAGCCTCCAAACATTCTTCATAATGTTCTATTTTAGAATACTATAATTATCAAAAACCCCGTTACTGATTAAGGCCGGGGTAAAATTATCAAATTTAAAAAATACAGTTTTTGAAATATTATGTTGATGAAGATCCGGTAGTCCAGATCTTCTAACTATATTAGCATGAATAAAAAAGAAAAAAACTCTACTGTAAAAACACATCACCAACAGTGATGCCGCTGCCCTCAATAATAACAGGTGAGCAAAAAACTTAAAGCCTTCTCCACATGTACAACAAAAAAACATAACAACCTCAAGGACAATACATAACATCACCAGAGAGGTCGCAAAAAAAATGAATACAGGCATTTCAGTTTAGTAAAGTGGTCTAATTCAGTTTGCATTCGCTTTATAGTACGCAGGAATTAGCAAATTGTTCGTAGTTTCTTGAAAATTATTTATCAAAAAAAACGCCGAAAAACACTAGGTATTCAAGCATCAATTTCTTCAAAAAAACATTCAAAATCATCATCCAAAAACACAGTAAAAAAATCCTTACTGCTTCCCAGCTTCAAATGACTTATATACTATCAATTAAGATCAACCCTGCGTAGGTTTTAACTAATTGATTTCAGGATCCGAAATTAATAATAATTTACCGAAACTCCAATACCAATAGTCCTTTAAGAAGCTATTTAAATATAAAACCCGGAATAAGGAAAATACCTAATTAAAAAAACAAACCCTGCAAAAATAATTTCTACAGGGTTGATTTTCATATTGTCGGGATGACAGGATTTGAACCTGCGACCCCTTCGTCCCGAACGAAGTACG
>CAYUNU010000174.1:0-7407 GCA_964446195.1 uncultured Porphyromonadaceae bacterium
ACAACGTTTTCGGATACTACATTGAAGTGCGCAATTTGCACAAGGATAAAGTGCCGGGATAAGGCTAGTTCAGAAAAGTTGCTTCCCCCTCGGGATAATATCCATTCGTAATCAGTCAGTGCCCTATCATATTCAGCACCCCTGAAGTAGCAATCTGCACGATAATAATGTGCATTTAACAAAAAATAACCATTAGGAAATCGATCAATATACTGAGTGAAATTCTGCTTGGCCCTGTCACAATCATCCCGCATAAATATACTTTCCGCAGCCATGTAACTTAGGCTATCCTGCTCATTAACAGATATATCCCCACCCTGACCTATGGATTTAATATATGTAAAGTATTCATCTACACGATCATTTTCCATGTAGATATTCTTTATGCCGGCAATGGCATCTCTGGACTCAGGACTATCAGGCCAAGAACTTATCACCTTTTTGTAATAATCCATAGCCTGAGTATTCTGCTCATTATTGTAATATATCAGAGCTAACTGCAAATAGGATTTGCGAACATAGGAACTAGATGGATAGGTCTGTATGAGATTTTTAAAATTCCTGATGGATTCTGGGCCATTGCCCAAATCAGTGTATGATTTTGCGATCTCAAAAAGAGCATCATCTGCATAGCGGGATTTTGGAAAATCATGTATCAGATCGTTCAGTGTCTCAATCTTCTTATTCGGCCTCTGAACAAGTCCAAGCGAAAACCCCTTTTGAAAAGTAGCATAATCAGCATCTTCGGTCCTTAATCCAGCTGCTTTGTCATAATAATCAATAGCCTGCCAGTAAGTTCTGCTGATGAAATAACAATCTCCAACACGATTGTATGCATCAGCTAATAATTTTGCTTGTCGGCTGTCTACCCTGTTGATATATTTTCTAAACCAAGACATAGCTTCAGTATAGTCCCGCTTTTTGAAATATGAATAGCCAAGATTATAATAAGCCAAATTGAACTCAGGCAGATTATAGGATCCCGAAGAGTTAATGAATTTATTATAAGATTTTATTGCCTGATCATAACCATTCATACTGTACCAAGCTTCTCCTCTCCAATAATAAGCCAATGCTTTAAGCTTGATATTGAAGGAATCGTACAAAAGAGATTTATCAAAATGATCTATGGCTTCTTTGTAATTCAGATTATTGAAAAGCTCTAACCCCCTGTAATAGGCAATTCGTTGATATGCCGCTTGAATATCTGAATTCTTCTGAGGTATTCGATCCATAGTGGCCAAGGCTTCTTTATAATTCCTGGTATTCATAAATACCTTTACTAAATAATCGTAAGCCTCATCCAGGTAGGCCGATTCAGGAAATTTTTCCAGAAATTCTTCAAATGCCCTCAATGTCTCTCCTGATATTGACATATCAAAACTAAGCTTGGCATAGTTCAAAAGCGATTCCTCTTGTATCCCTTTATCATGCTCCAAATTTGAAGCTTTCCGAAAGGCTGACCTCGCCTTCATCTTCTCATCAAGATTTACCAAAATTCCTCCAAGAAGATGGTTGCTGTTTTGAGAAAGAACGTCATCTCCATCCTTAACCTGCTCCAACTCCTTTACAGCTTCTAATAATTGACCATTCTGATAATAGGAAAATCCTAACTGATAATATTCTTCCCTGCTCATCTTCCTCACCCCATTCCTGTATTGCTCCAAATAGGGAATTGCCTCAGCGTAACGATTACTCCTGAAATAAGCATCTCCAATAATTCGAGCTATCTCCGTTTTTTGATCCAAATCAGCTTTGCTTAGTAAGGACGGAGCATACTCTATTACTTTATCGTACTTTTCCTGTAAATAGAACACCTGGGCAATATAAAATGGAACTATGCCACCATATTGACGACTATCCTGTAAATCAAGAAAATATCCTAAGGCTGTTTCATAGTTTTCATCAAGATATTGAATATATGCATAATAATAGCTGGCATCGGCTTTCTTTGCCCCTGCCTGCCCCTGGATATCATAAAATAAATCCTTGGCTTTTGAATAATCCTTGTCATCAAAATAACAATAGGCGGTATTAAATGAATATTCGTAGCGCTCATCCTTATTTAACTTCTTAGTCTTCATCTTCTGATACCACCTTAACGCTCTCTCGTACTTCTTTTGATTAAACAGGTAATTACCCATTTCAAACATTGCCTGATTTGTACGTGGACTTTCGGGATATTCTTCAATAAACCCTTCAATCAGCTTCGAAGCATTATAGTGATCAAGACGAAGGGCACTCAGAGCCCGAAAATAACTTGCATCTATCTGCGATGTGGTTTCAGTACCCTTGGTGCGGTCGAGATAGCTTACAAATCTATCCTGGGCGGCACTATACTTTTCCTTATTGAACAGTTCAAGCCCTTCGCGCAGATCTTCATCCGGATCAAGGTAATAGGCTGTTTGCTGGCCAAAAACCGGAAGCATTCCGATTATGCCAACAAGTAACAATAAAACTAATATGCTGTTTTTCCTCATAGGAGATCGTATTACTTCTAAGACATATAACTGTTTTTTTATCATTTTATTTTTACATTAGCAAAGATAAGGGTCACCCTTGCCGGTATCAATCCTTGCAAGAGCATTAAATTAACAAGGCCCCGTTAATAAGATTCATGAGCGCAGACATAATTACACTTAAAGATGCAGCCGTATATCAGAAACTAAATCTGATACTTTCAAATATACAGCTTAATATTAAAGAAGGAGAATTCGTTTATCTGATTGGAAAAGTTGGTAGCGGCAAAACCAGCCTACTAAAAACCCTATATGCCGAACTCCCCCTCGTCGAAGGTGAAGGATATGTGGCAGGATACGATCTTAATAAACTTAACAAGAACGATATATCCTTCCTGAGAAGAAAAATAGGGATGGTTTTTCAGGACTTCCAACTTCTGCCTGATAGAAGTGTATTCGATAACCTTGAATTTGTGCTGAGTGCAACAGGATGGAAAGACAAAAATAAGATAAGAAACAGGATTCATGAAGTTCTGGAAAGAGTTACATTCCATTATAAGGAAGATAAATTTCCTCACCAACTTTCAGGTGGTGAACAACAACGAGTTGTTATTGCCCGTGCATTATTAAACGACCCGGAAATAATCCTGGCGGATGAACCAACAGGAAACCTGGATCCAGACACAAGTGAAGAGCTTATGCAGCTGATGCAGAGTATTTGCAAAAATGGTAGAGCCATATTCATGGCAACCCACAACTATGAGATGATCAGGAAATTTCCTGCCAGAACACTGAAATGCGAAAACAGCCAGCTAAACCCCATAGAACCGGATAAAAATTATTTCGATTTCGAAAAAGTGATGGGACTATAAACTAAACCAACTCCTAACCTTCTCTGTCTTATCCGCCGTCTCCTCTTTGTGATAGAACTCGTTAGTACGACGATTATAATTGTAATCTTTTGCCCATTCCTCATCATTAGCCTCAATTTCACGAATAGCATTTATTATGAAATGAAGCTCATCATCCATCATCGTAGGATGAAGGGATAATCGAACCCATCCGGGTTTTTGAGACAAATCACCCTGATTTATAAGCTGGGTAATTTCATTTGAATCCTGATGACTTACATTCAAAAGGAAATGACCATAAGTGCCTGCACAGGCACATCCACCCCTAACTTGTATCCCGTAACGATCAGATAACAACTTAACAACCAGATTAAAATGAACCTGCTCAATGTAAAATGAAATAACACCTATACGCTCAATTATATTCTCAGCTAAAATTTTGAGCCGTGGAATAGCCTTCATACCCTTAAATGCAATAGCAAGCAATTCTTTTTCACGCTGATGCATTTTTTTTGTATCCATTGCGTTCTTCAAATCGATAGCTAAAGCTGCTCTTATGGCCTGAAGAAAGCCCGGTGTTCCTCCATCCTCCCGTAACTCAATATCATCAATATACTTGTACTCTCCCCAAGGGTTTGTCCAGTCAACGGTGCCGCCTCCCGGATTGTCGGGTATGCTGCTTGAATAAAGTGAAGCATCAAAAATTAAAACCCCTGATGACCCAGGGCCACCCAAAAACTTATGAGGTGAAAAATATATACCATCCAGCTTCTCCATTGGATCCTCAGGATGCATATCAATATCAACATAGGGAGCAGAAGCCGCATAATCAACAAAACAAATACCACCATTTTCATGCATGACCTTGGCCAGTTCATGTACCTGTGTCTCAATCCCCGTAACATTCGACCCAGCAGTAAATGCACCAATCTTCAAGGGCCTGTCGGCATATTCCTTAAGCTTGGCTCTCAAACTATCAGTACTTACCAATAAGTTCTCATCAGGATCAAGAACAACAACACTTACATTTGATTCATACCAACTGGTTTGGTTGGAGTGATGCTCCATATGTGTAAGAAAAACAACCGGTTTGGTCTTGTTATCCTGACAATTACTCTTTTTGGCATCCTGGCACAAACGTAGTCCTAATATTCGCTGGAGCTTATTTACAACCCCTGTCATTCCCGATCCGGCAGTGATAATTACATCATTCGGGCCAGCCTTAACATGCTCCTTAATAATCTTATGAGCAAGATGATATGCCTTAGTCATAAGCGTCCCTGACTCGCTGGTCTCTGTATGTGTGTTGGCAACCCACGGCCCGATACCACAAGTAATTCGCTCCTCAATAGGACGATACAACCTGCCACTGGCAATCCAATCAGCATATATCATCTTCTGCTGCCCGTAGGGTGAAAAATAAATAAGGTCATTACCAATAATTTGCTCACGAAACTGATCGAAATAGGCTTCCAAACTTGATTTCTCCATATTGATTCTTCAAAAAAAGTATGAGGCGAATATACAAATATTAAAAAACACTTCGCTTAATCCGAATCCATCCCTAAAGCATTCCTGTAATGCTTAAAAAGAACATCTTCCTGCCCTTCCCAACTATACCGGGGAATGCTTTGAATTGCCCTGCTCTTTAAACTCTGATAGAGATCCTCAACTAAAATAATCTTACGGATTTCCTCCGCAATTGAGGCAGGAGAAAAATCTGATATTACAATCCCAAAACCTGTTTCTTCAACAACCCTCCTTATTTCTGGAAGATTAGAGGCAAGCACGGGAATACCTGCTTGCATATAATCAAATAATTTATTTGGAAGAGCTAACCTGTAGTTAAGCCCAATATCCTGCTCAAGCGATATGCCAATTTTTGCCTGACTGGTGTACCAGGCTAAGGAATCAAAAGGAACGCGTCCTGTAAAATAAACCCTGTCATCTAGTCCCTCACTTTTAACCAAACCTTCTATTTCACTTAACTTATCCCCTCCACCTACTATAAGTAAATTGAACTCGACCAAAATCCCCATAGCCCTAACCATTTCTTCTATCCCTCGGCCAACATTAACAGCCCCTTGATAAATAATTATAGGCTTACCTTTAAAATACTTGGGAAGATGTCCAGGTTTAATTTCAGGATGACTCATTATCGGCAGATTCTTAATTACAGTAACCTCTTGCCCATACTCCACCCTGAAAATCTCAGCTATAGACTCATTGACAGTAATAACATTCTGCAAGCGGGGTTGAATAGTCTTCTCAATATACTTCCAAATCCTTTTTACCATCTTGCGATCAACCAACTCTGGCACCTCGGTGAAGTACTCATGACTATCATATACCATGGGTATTCGCCTCATTCGCGATGCACACCAAACACCAGAAAGAGTGTCAAGATCATTGGCCACAAACAGATCCGCCCGCGCAAAAAACAGATGAATAAATATCCTGATGTTAAAACAAGCATAAAAAATAGGTCCCTTACTAAATAAAAATTTTTTCCGTAGAACTTTATAGGTTCTGTATAGTGGCTTTGAATCAGGTAAAATCCTGCCAATAAGTATGGGTTCCCATCCCTGTTTCTGCAAAGATGAGGCCATTTTATGAAGACGCTGATCCCCCTCCAAGTCGTTGGTAACAACCAGTATTATTCGCTTTTTAACTGCCTTTTCCATTAGCAACGAAGGTAAGAATAAAACATAAAAAGCAATATTTCGTTTTCTACTGGCTATCTTTGTTCTTATGATAAGTATTAAGGAAGATATCGATATAAAAGATCTTCATTCTTTCGGAATTTCATTTATCAATAAATTCTGGATAGATTTTGATGACCCACAAGAGTTAATTGAACTCCTTGCACAGGAACCATATAAATCAGCTCACTACCAAATAATAGGATCAGGCTCGAATTTATTATTTTTGTCTGCTTTTCGCGGAAGCCTACTACACCCTGTAAATAAAGAGATTACAGTTACGTCAGAGACAAAAACCGAAATAATAATTGAGGCAGACGCCGGACTGGAATGGGATAGCCTTGTTGAATGGGCCGTGAAACATGAGTATTATGGTATTGAAAACTTAAGCCATATTCCTGGAACAGTTGGTGGGGCAGTAGTCCAGAACATCGGAGCATATGGGACTGAAATTAAACAACTTATAATTTTCGTTGAGGCAATAAATCTGGAAACCGGCAAAAAACAGGTCTTTAATTCATCCCAATGTGATTTCTCTTATCGTGATAGCATCTTTAAGAGAAAAACAAAAAAATCTTGGCTGGTGTGGAAAGCACAATTTAGACTCTCTAAAATCCCAAAATTTAATTTGGCCTATGGTAACTTGGCTGAGCATTTTAAATCACAGGAAGAATTGTGCCTGGCAAATCTTCGGCAACTTATAATTAAAACAAGACAGAATAAATTGCCCGACCCAAAAGTTTTGGGAAATGCAGGGAGCTTCTTTAAGAACCCCGTAATCACTAGAGTTGCACACGAAAAATTATTAATCCGCTTCCCCAACATGCCTTCCTTTCCAACTAATATGGATGGATTTGTAAAAATTCCAGCCGCCTGGCTAATCGAAAGAGCTGGTTATAAAGGGTATCGTGAAAATGATGCTGGAGTATATGAAAAACATTCTTTGGTGCTGGTGAATTATGGAAATGCAACAAGCTTGGACATATTTCAACTAGCCCTTCGTATCCAAGTAAATATCACAAGAATTTTCGGCATTCAACTTGAGCGTGAAGTAATTGTTATGCCATCTAGCTTTTTCGCTTAATAATTGACTCAATCATTTCTACTTTTTCTTCCAGAAGTGCCTCGCTTTTAGCTTCTGCTAAAAATCTGAGATAGGGTTCCGTATTAGATGGCCTGATGTTAAACCACCAATCAGGAAACTCTAAACGGTAACCGTCAAAATCAAATGTCTTTTGCGGGGTTTCATATCTACAAACCTCCTCGAGCACTTTCTTCATTGTACCCTCCTTATCATCAACGATATAGTTCTTCTCGCCGGAATTGGCATAGTTGGAAACTGACCTTATTAGTGACGAAACTGATTGCCCC
This sequence comes from uncultured Porphyromonadaceae bacterium, assembly GCA_964446195.1. Taxonomy (GTDB): domain Bacteria; phylum Bacteroidota; class Bacteroidia; order Bacteroidales; family UBA12481; genus JAUVKA01. The sequence continues at coordinate 7,384 of CAYUNU010000174.1, forward strand.
TTTCTTATCACATCGCCCAGCACT
>CAYUNU010000175.1:0-7359 GCA_964446195.1 uncultured Porphyromonadaceae bacterium
AGCTGTTTATCGAAAGGTTCAGAGGCACTTATTCAAAAACTAACCAGGTGCAATCAAGGGTAAGGATGCTTGAGAAGCTGCAGATCCTCGAAGTTGATGAGATAGATACTTCTCATTTACGACTTAGTTTTCCGCCTGCCCCACGATCGGGAAATTATCCTGTAATCGCTGATAATGTATCTAAATCCTATGACGATCATTTGGTTTTTTCCGGGGTATCCCTTACCATCGAACGTGGTGAAAAGGTCGCTTTTGTAGGTAAAAATGGCGAAGGTAAATCAACTCTGATAAAAGCTATCATGGGTGAGATTGAGCATGGAGGGAAACTCGCCATGGGGCATAATATTCTTACGGGTTACTTTGCTCAGGATGAAGCTTCTCTACTTGACGAATCTCTTACTGTATTTAAGACTATTGATGATGTTGCCAAAGGTGATATTCGTACTAAAATAAGAGATATTCTGGGTGCTTTTATGTTTAGCGGTGACGACCTTGAAAAGAAAGTTAAAATACTTTCCGGTGGTGAACGTACCCGCCTGGCAATGATTAAGTTATTGCTGGAACCCTATAACCTGCTAATTCTCGATGAGCCCACCAATCATCTCGATATTCGAACCAAGGATATATTGAAACAAGCCCTTATGAAATACGATGGTACCCTTATACTGGTATCTCACGACCGGGATTTTCTTGATGGAATGGTTAGTAAAGTGTACGAATTTGGTAATAAGCGGGTTAAAGAACACCTCGAAGGTATTAAGGAATTCCTTGAGCGCAAAAAGATGGACCATCTTCGCGAATTAGAGCTTAAGTAAAAAACCACCACACCCACACTTCTTAACACACCCACATACAAAAAAAGCCCGGCTACCGAACAAAAGCGATAATTGGGTGATTTACAGAAGTGAAACATGCGGGATTATTCGTTGCGCTCATGCGAATAGTTCGAACCTGTGCGCTTATTTTAACGGTTCCATACTGATTTGGTCAATAATGGGTCTTTTTGTAATATTTTAGAACAATTCCAAGGGAAAGCCTATGAAGTTCAGTAGGTTAATAATAAATAATTTTTGTATTTTGCGTAGCCTAACCAAACAAGCCTTTTGATGAGAAAAATAATCTGTCTTGCAATATTTGCTGGATTTTCAGCAGTCGGGCTAACTGCTCAAGATATGTACCGGGGCTTTGCCTTCGACCAAGATGGAATTGGTCGTCAATATGTTGACAACGGCGTTGGTTTTTCAGTCCGATGTTTAAAGGATTAATAGAGTGAGGATGTGTTAAGGAGGTGTTGTAAACTAGTTTTCAAAATAAATAAGGCCAAAGTTTTATGAAAAAAGGAAGAAATTTTATCCAACTGATTTTATTGGCAGGCATAATAGTTTCTGCAGCTGTAGCCTGCGACCTAATCAATGACCCGGGCGAAGACCCAGTAGACCCAGGCACCGTTCAAGATGTTGATGGAAATACCTATAACACAGTCGAGATTGGCACACAAACCTGGATGCAGTCGGATTTAAAAGTTACAAAGTTCAATGACGGGACTCCCATTGCACATGTCCTAGAGAGCGAATCATGGGGGAGCACAACTGCGCCAGCCTATTGCTGGTACGATAATGAGAGTCCGGTCCCAAGCAATCCTTATGGTGCGTTGTACAATGGTTATGCTGTTAGTATGGGTACCTTATGTCCAAAGGGTTGGCATGTTCCAAGCGTGAGTGAATTGGAAGAGCTAGCGAAATTCTGTGGCCCAGATAGTGGGGACGCCCCAAGAAAGCTAAAAGAAGCAGGAAGATCACATTGGGAAGAAAATCCTGAAACTGTAACTAATGAAACTGGCTTTACAGCATTGCCTACTGGTCGCCGAGTCGTCAACGGAGCTTTCTATATTAGAGGAAAAGTGGGTCATTGGTGGACAAATACAACCATTGAATCACGTCTAAAAGGGATGTCGATGTCTAGCAGTAATGCACCTGTTTATTTTTCAATAGGACTATCCAAGCCTGAGGGGCGTAGTGTAAGATGCATAATGGATTAGTGATGTGTATTTAATGAGTCGATAAACTAAAAACGTTAGTAGTTTGGTTCTAAAATAAAAGGATTTACTTTCGTAACTCCTTAGTTTCCATGTTATCCGATAGGTTCTCATATGAACCAAACCCAAGCACAAAGCCCGGCTTGATTTTCAAGCCGGGCTTTTTCTGGTGGAGAATACCGGAGTCGAACCGGTGACCTCTTGACTGCCAGTGGACGGAACCATTTTCCGGGGATTTGTACCCGTCTGTCTCTGTTTTACTTACAAGGTTTGTTTAAATTTAAATAAGTTATACTTAGTCTGGGTTTTACTTTTTATGGGCAGCAGAATGGGCAGAGAAGTAGTGAATTTTGAAACCCTTAAGTTTGTTCTTGACAGCTACCTATCAAACCACCTTTTAAAAGTAGCCGCCTTATCTTTTTCCCAGCTTGATTTCTTCAATTAGCTGAGGTAGAGTTGCAACTCTGAGTTTATCACTTATGTTGTATGGTATTTTACAGTCTGGAATGACAAAGTAGGCCTTTTGAGGGTTCAGGTCTTGAATTGTAATTGTCATCGATTTTGTGCTTTTAGGTGTTGCCGTGAATTTTACATCGATTGCTGCTATGCATTCCGAAGCATTGTAAACAAGTAAATCGCATTCTGTACCATCGGCAGTACGATAAAAGTAGTATTGATATTCACCTGATAAGGAATTGATAATATTTTCTATTATGTAGCCTTCCCAAAGATTTCCCAGCATAGGAGTTCTCATTATATCTTCATAGGTGAAAAGTCCTAGCAAATAATTGATGATACCTGAATCACGAATGTAAATTTTGGGAGATTTAACCAATCTCTTTCCAATATTGGTATACCAAGGTTGCAATAATCGAATTATAAAAGATCTCTCAAAAAAAGATAGTGCATTAGTAATGGTCGGTGATGATACTCCAATTGATTTTGAAAGGTTACTTGCATTTAAAAGCGATCCATGATTTGATGCAATCATTTGTAATAACCTATGTAAAGTTAAAGGTGAAGTATTAAGTCCCAATAATCTTAAATCTCTTTCGATGTAAGCCGAGACAAATGATTTCATCCACTCTTTGCGAATAAAATTCTCTGTCATACCAAATGGTTCTGGAAAACCCCCACTTGTCCAATGCCTTCGAAAATCTGTCATTCCTTGAATTTCTTGAAATTCAAATGGGGTAAGTTCCAGATGTGCTATTCGGCCTTCAAGGGTCTCATTACTTAGGTAAAGTAATTGAGGACTTGCAGACCCCAATAGTATGAATCTTGCGTTGTCTCTGTTCTCATCAATTACTGATCGCAACGCAGGGAAGATCTCTGGCAGTCGTTGGACTTCATCTATTATCACCGTTTTCTCTGACAAAGAATTCAGAAACTCAATTGGATGATCAAATGCACCAAGATCTACCGGGTTTTCCAGATCAAGATAAATGCTTTGTTTGGGCAATTGATCTCTAATTCTTTTTACCAATGTGGTTTTCCCAACCTGGCGAGGACCAAGCAATGCAATAGCTGGAAAGTGATTTAGTAGCAGCTTTATTTTCTCTTCTATTTTTCGAGTAACATACATAACTCCATTATTTTCCCTGCAAATCATAAACAATAATTTAAATAAACGGCAATAATGAGGAGTGTTTTAATAGGAAGAATTCATTTTATCAGAATGGGATTAAATCTAAATAAGCCCTCACTTTGACCAAAAATGGGTAGAAAAGGGAAAACCACCTACCGAACAAAATCGATAATTGGGTGATTTACAGAAGTGAAACATGCGAGTTATTCGTTGCGCTCATGCGAATAGTTCGAACCTGTGCGCTTATTTTAACGGTTCCATACTGATTTGGTCAATAATGGGTCTTTTTGTAATATTTTAGAACAATTCCAAGGGAAAGCCTATGAAGTTCAGTAGGTTAATAATAAATAATTTTTGTATTTTGCGTAGCCTAACCAAACAAGCCTTTTGATGAGAAAAATAATCTGTCTTGCAATATTTGCTGGATTTTCAGCAGTCGGGCTAACTGCTCAAGATATGTACCGGGGCTTTGCCTTCGACCAAGATGGAATTGGTCGTCAATATGTTGACAACGGCGTTGGTTTTTCAGTCCGATGTTTAAAGGATTAATAGAGTGAGGATGTGTTAAGGAGGTGTTGTAAACTAGTTTTCAAAATAAATAAGGCCAAAGTTTTATGAAAAAAGGAAGAAATTTTATCCAACTGATTTTATTGGCAGGCATAATAGTTTCTGCAGCTGTAGCCTGCGACCTAATCAATGACCCGGGCGAAGACCCAGTAGACCCAGGCACCGTTCAAGATGTTGATGGAAATACCTATAACACAGTCGAGATTGGCACACAAACCTGGATGCAGTCGGATTTAAAAGTTACAAAGTTCAATGACGGGACTCCCATTGCACATGTCCTAGAGAGCGAATCATGGGGGAGCACAACTGCGCCAGCCTATTGCTGGTACGATAATGAGAGTCCGGTCCCAAGCAATCCTTATGGTGCGTTGTACAATGGTTATGCTGTTAGTATGGGTACCTTATGTCCAAAGGGTTGGCATGTTCCAAGCGTGAGTGAATTGGAAGAGCTAGCGAAATTCTGTGGCCCAGATAGTGGGGACGCCCCAAGAAAGCTAAAAGAAGCAGGAAGATCACATTGGGAAGAAAATCCTGAAACTGTAACTAATGAAACTGGCTTTACAGCATTGCCTACTGGTCGCCGAGTCGTCAACGGAGCTTTCTATATTAGAGGAAAAGTGGGTCATTGGTGGACAAATACAACCATTGAATCACGTCTAAAAGGGATGTCGATGTCTAGCAGTAATGCACCTGTTTATTTTTCAATAGGACTATCCAAGCCTGAGGGGCGTAGTGTAAGATGCATAATGGATTAGTGATGTGTATTTAATGAGTCGATAAACTAAAAACGTTAGTAGTTTGGTTCTAAAATAAAAGGATTTACTTTCGTAACTCCTTAGTTTCCATGTTATCCGATAGGTTCTCATATGAACCAAACCCAAGCACAAAGCCCGGCTTGATTTTCAAGCCGGGCTTTTTCTGGTGGAGAATACCGGAGTCGAACCGGTGACCTCTTGACTGCCAGTGGACGGAACCATTTTCCGGGGATTTGTACCCGTCTGTCTCTGTTTTACTTACAAGGTTTGTTTAAATTTAAATAAGTTATACTTAGTCTGGGTTTTACTTTTTATGGGCAGCAGAATGGGCAGAGAAGTAGTGAATTTTGAAACCCTTAAGTTTGTTCTTGACAGCTACCTATCAAACCACCTTTTAAAAGTAGCCGCCTTATCTTTTTCCCAGCTTGATTTCTTCAATTAGCTGAGGTAGAGTTGCAACTCTGAGTTTATCACTTATGTTGTATGGTATTTTACAGTCTGGAATGACAAAGTAGGCCTTTTGAGGGTTCAGGTCTTGAATTGTAATTGTCATCGATTTTGTGCTTTTAGGTGTTGCCGTGAATTTTACATCGATTGCTGCTATGCATTCCGAAGCATTGTAAACAAGTAAATCGCATTCTGTACCATCGGCAGTACGATAAAAGTAGTATTGATATTCACCTGATAAGGAATTGATAATATTTTCTATTATGTAGCCTTCCCAAAGATTTCCCAGCATAGGAGTTCTCATTATATCTTCATAGGTGAAAAGTCCTAGCAAATAATTGATGATACCTGAATCACGAATGTAAATTTTGGGAGATTTAACCAATCTCTTTCCAATATTGGTATACCAAGGTTGCAATAATCGAATTATAAAAGATCTCTCAAAAAAAGATAGTGCATTAGTAATGGTCGGTGATGATACTCCAATTGATTTTGAAAGGTTACTTGCATTTAAAAGCGATCCATGATTTGATGCAATCATTTGTAATAACCTATGTAAAGTTAAAGGTGAAGTATTAAGTCCCAATAATCTTAAATCTCTTTCGATGTAAGCCGAGACAAATGATTTCATCCACTCTTTGCGAATAAAATTCTCTGTCATACCAAATGGTTCTGGAAAACCCCCACTTGTCCAATGCCTTCGAAAATCTGTCATTCCTTGAATTTCTTGAAATTCAAATGGGGTAAGTTCCAGATGTGCTATTCGGCCTTCAAGGGTCTCATTACTTAGGTAAAGTAATTGAGGACTTGCAGACCCCAATAGTATGAATCTTGCGTTGTCTCTGTTCTCATCAATTACTGATCGCAACGCAGGGAAGATCTCTGGCAGTCGTTGGACTTCATCTATTATCACCGTTTTCTCTGACAAAGAATTCAGAAACTCAATTGGATGATCAAATGCACCAAGATCTACCGGGTTTTCCAGATCAAGATAAATGCTTTGTTTGGGCAATTGATCTCTAATTCTTTTTACCAATGTGGTTTTCCCAACCTGGCGAGGACCAAGCAATGCAACAGCTGGAAAGTGATTTAGTAGCAGCTTTATTTTCTCTTCTATTTTTCGAGTAATATACATAATCCCACCATTATTCCTGCAATTTATAAATATTATTTTGAATAAACGGCAATAATAAGAGGCTTTTTTAATAGGAAATATTCATTTAATCAGAATTGTAGACAATCTGATGTAATTGAGCCACTAATTCTGGAAATCTGAAACCACCAAAAACTGGCTGCAAGAGCTTAGTTAACTGTACATTACAAATCTCAACTAATAATCGGAATTAGTGGCTCTTTGGGTTCGGAATGTCTACTAGGGTTAGAACTCTGATTCTTCTGAGCATCAAAACACCAACAAAAGGTCGATATTTTAAATCTAAACAAACCCACTCCCATCTCAAAAACGGGCAGAAAACGGGCAGAAACAAAAAAACCACCTACACGTAAATGGTGTAAGTGGTTGATCTTCATTTCGTGGAGAATACCGGAGTCGAACCGGTGACCTCTTGACTGCCAGTCAAACGCTCTAGCCAACTGAGCTAATCCCCCAAGTGGGTGTGGGAGTGGGTGTGGGTGTGGGTGTGGGTGTGGGGTGCAAATATATAAATATTTTTAATTTTCTCCCCTCTCCACGACCAAAGGGAGATGGAGAGGGGCAGGGGGTGAGGCCAAATGAGTGGAAATAATTCACTTTCGCTACATATAAATCCATGATTCAGCTAAAAAATTAGTTGAAATGGAGCAGTCTTTCACTATCTTTGTAGAAAGAGTTATGCATTTATTGCAGAACTCGCTTTCTTATTAAGAAGAGATTGTTTAATTTTATGCCGCTAAAATTTAGAAATTATGGAAATTAAGAAATCCGATAAGGCAGATCTGGAAAAAAAGAAAAGTCTATTTCTGGAAAT
>CAYUNU010000176.1:0-7303 GCA_964446195.1 uncultured Porphyromonadaceae bacterium
ACCAACTTTGAGATTTTTCAAAAGAGTCTCGAAGCACATGGCCTGCTTCACCTGGCCGACAGTTTCTTACTGGCGTCTGGCAAACTACAGGCTCTCTGTTATAAAGCTGATATCGAGGCTGCCCTCCGGACAAAGGGATTTGGAGGCTTCCAGTTGCTTGACCTCCATGATTTCCCCGGTCAGGGCACAGCACTCATAGGAATTCTTGATCCATTCTGGGATGAAAAAGGCTACATTTCACCTGAAGAATTCAGACAATTCTCGAACGAAACGGTACCACTGGCCCGATTCCCCAAAATGATTTTTACGGATAACGAACCCGTAAAAGCAGATCTTGAAGTTGCTCATTACGGACAATATGAGATTGAGGGGGCAGTTCCATCATGGAAAATTACCGATGCAGATGGGCAACTTATTGAGGAAGGTGAGTTTGGGGAGATGGATATTCATTGGGGACATAATCAACAAATTGGAGTCATCGATGTTCAGATCAAAGTTGAGTCTGCTTCCAAATTCCAACTAGCGCTGGATGTTGCAGGTTTCATCAACACCTGGGATTTCTGGGTGTATCCGTCAGAGCTGGAGGATGTAAAAGAAAACATCCTGGTGGTATCATCTTTCAATGAAAAGGCTCGTGCTACTCTTAATCAGGGGGGAAATGTCTTGCTCTCTGTAAAAAAAGGAAGCATCAGGGAAGGAAAGGGTGGGGAGGTTGCGGTTGGTTTCTCCAGCATTTTCTGGAATACCGCCTGGACCAATGGACAAAAACCTCACACCTTAGGCATACTATGCGACCCTGATCATCCGGCCTTATCGGAGTTCCCAACAGAATATCATTCAAACTGGCAATGGTGGGATGCCATGAGTCATTCCAATGCCATCTGCCTGGAGGAATTTGAGAACAAGCCCGAACCTATTGTTCGAATTATTGATGATTGGGTAACAAACCGTAATCTAGCCTTGATTTTTGAAGCCAAGGTTGGAAATGGGAAACTGCTTTTTTCGGGTATTGATCTGCAGTCAGATCTTGAAAACCGACCGGAGGCTCGACAACTACTGTATAGTTTGTCGAGATATATGCATGGAGAACAATTTGATCCAGAAACTCAGATTAAAAAAGAAGAAATTGTGGCTCTTTTTAATTGAACAGGCAGAATTGAAAAAAAGATCGATATAAAACACAAAAAAGTATCTAGGCAATCGGTTTATATTTCTTTCAGCACTAAATATATTGTATAAATAAGATAAAATCCGAGAAGAATTCCAGCCTCCCATCGGTCAAGTTTTTTTCTTTCATCTGAATAAAGACATAATACAGAAAAAGAATAAACATTGTAAGCATTATATAACTATCAACTCTGCTCAGATAGCTTGGTTGTGAAAATTTAAAATCATTAACTAAAAACAGCAATACCACGGCAACAAAAAGAGATATAGGAATTTCTTTCCATGCTGTTGATGATTGTACTTTAATTGGCATAATTAATCCTGATATGCCAAGAATAATAAATAAATTAAAATTGTTGCTGCCAACAATGTTTCCAAATACTATGTCTGAATAACCTTTCGTTGAACTGATTATACTAACTATTAATTCAGGGGCTGATGTTCCAAATGCTACAATCGTTAATCCAATGGCTAAATCCGAAATATTATGACAGCTGCTTTGTTGTAAACTATAAATTATCGAAGGTAAAGATACGTGGTCTGGTTGGTTGGCTATAATTCATCGTTATTTTCCGTAATACTTTTTTCAACTTTCTTTTTTAGCTTGTCGATATTTTTAATAAGTAATTTATTTTTTTCAATGTCATCCGGAACCTCTAAGTCTTTTTGCTTTTCGCTCAGTATTTCTTGTTGTTTGTTCAAATCTTCTAGATGATCTTTCTTTATTTCAATTTTTTCTGATTTGTTTGCTTTGTCAAACACTAAATCTTCAGGAGCTTTTTCGTCTTTTGGAATTGTCATTTCAAGTATTTCTTGAGGCATAAAGACTTTTTCATTTGCGTTCCTTTGGTACATAAAAGTGGGAGAAACTATCTCGATATTTTTCTGATGTAGCACATCAATCACCTTTGCATTTAATAAAGATGTAGTGCTGAAGTATTTGCTGCTGTCGTCTAGGAATCCATGTATTTTATACAAGACTGAATAATCTCCCAGGTTCGCAATGTAAACATAAGGATCTTTCAGGCCGGTTAAAACAGCAGCCTCTTTTAGCGATTCTTCAATTTTTGTTCGGGGTACGTCATAACCTAATGAAACAGACGTGGAGATTACGGTATTGGTTTTACGAGTTAACTTAACGGGATTGGTGGCAATATATAAATTTGGAATAGTAATAAAATTGCTGTCTTCTAATTGGATCTCGGTATGGAAAATACTCTTTTTTGTTACTCGTCCCTGTAAGTCTCCAATTTTAATTAGATCCCCATTCCTGAAACGGTTCATTGAGTTATTCATAATACCGGCAATGAGATTCCCCAGAACAGTTGTTGAGCTCAAGGCAATTCCTGCACTTACTATAATTGCAAGGAAACTTAAGATTTGACCTTTCAGGGCTTTATCGATTGGAAAGGACAGAATCAATACAATCACACCCGCAAATAATACAAAAGCAGCTATGCTATTCTTTAAAATGTTAGTATATAATTTTATGGATTTTATTTTTCGAAATATCCAGGAATTTATTAATAATAATAGTATCAGAACTACTATAATACTAGCTGGTTCTATCAATGATCTTAAAATGTTTATTAAATGATCCATATCTTCATTGCATTATAAAAGTTGACAGCATTTTATCAGTCGATATTCCTAAAAGTAACATATTTTCACGATGATGACTTGTATCTTTATGAAAATAAGGCAAAGAAATAGCTTAAAGCTTCGGATATTTACAAAAAACTAACACGCAAATGATAGATTCAAAAGATATTTTATTCAGGGTTAATATTTTAACTATAAGCCTTTTTATCTTTTTATTCCTGTTTACTGGATTTGCTTTTGGGCAGCAAAAACCAAACATTCTTTGGATTACCATTGAAGATACATCTCCTCAGTTTATTGGATCTTACGGAAATAGCAATGCAAGTACTCCGGTGATTGACAAACTTGCCGGTGAAGGAGTACGGTTTACAAATGCCTTCTCTACAGGTACTGTTTGTTCTCCTAGTCGCAGTACAATTATTACTGGTGTGAATACTTTCAAAATGGGCACCGGTAATCATCGAAGTAATTACCCTATTCCTGATTTTATTAAGGGATTTCCGTTTTACATGCAGCAACAAGGATATTATGTGAGCAACAATAGTAAAACGGATTACAATGTTGGTGATGTCGCGGAATTTACCAAGGAAGCCTGGAATGAAAGTTCCAATCAAGCAGGATGGTGGAATAGGAAGCCCGGACAAGCATTTTTCTCGGTTTTTAATTTTGTTGAATCGCATCAGTCGCGTACGATGACTCATCCTTATGATTGGTATCTGAAAAATGTATTGGAACAGCTTCCCAAGGATGAACGAATTGCTGAAGATGCTTTTGAAATGCCACCTTTTTATAATGATACTCCTGAGATGAGGAAGCATTTTGCAAGAGTTTATAATTCAATCAAACTGACCGATAATCGTATTGGCGAATTATTGCAAAAACTAGAAAATGACAATTTGCGCGATAGTACGATTATCTTCTTTTATGCAGATCATGGAGAAGGAATCCCCCGGGGGAAAACCAATGGTATTAATCTGGGCTATCGCGTACCTTTTCTGATTTGGTTTCCCGAAATGTATAAGCACCTCTCGCCATGGGGGACAGCTGGTGCTGTTACCGAAGAGCTAATAGATTTTTCGGATTTAGCACCAACTTTAATTCACCTGGCAGGTGGTAATATTCCTGATTATATGACTGGCAGAGTGTTGTTAGGTAAAGGTCGCTCCGAAGAGCTTGACTTCCTCGAACTGTCTGCTGATCGTGCCGACAATGGCCCTGATATGGTGCGAAGCATAACAGATGGTAAGTATATCTATTCCAGAAATTTTATGCCCTTTGTGCCACAAATGCGCTATATACGTTATGTTGAAATAGCTGAAATCACAAATACAATGCGTAGCGACTTGGAAAATAAGCAACTAAACGATATACAAAGGTCTATCTTTAATGAACGACCTGCTGAATTTTTATTCGATATTGAAAATGATGTTTGGGAAATCAACAACCTGGCACAAAGCTCGGAGCATCAGGGTATTATTGTCAAAATGCGAAAGCAATTAGAGAATGAAATTCTTGATTCTCGTGATGTTCATTTTCTGCCTGAATATGAGATAGGAATAATTTCTAAACATGAAACACCTTATGAATTTCGTTTGGATAAAGAAAAATATCCATTAACAGAGATTTATGCAGCTGCTTCACTTTCGGGCAAAAGGGGGAAGGATATTGCCGAAAAGCAGATCCAATATTTACAAAACGAAAACAATATTATCCGTTACTGGGCAATTCTTGGCTTACGTTCGCAAGAATCAGAATTATTAGAACCTTTTCAAAGTAAGATAATCATGTCGATGGATGATAGTTATCCACCGGTTGCGATTTTGGCATCCGCCATTGCCTACAGCACTCTTGGAAATAAGGATGCTGAAGCTTACCTGAAGAATTATTGCAAGAGTGAAAATATGGATATAGCTCTTATGGCAATAAATCTCTTGCTGTATGCGGATAACAAAAAGCCCTTTGAAGAAACTATACAATCAGTTTACAATATGTCTGGCCGAAATTATAATGTAAAAGCTGCGTGCCTGGATTTTATGGGTTTACAGAAACTGGTGCCTAATAACTTTGATTACAAGGATTAATGAGATGATATTATTGAGCCTTCGCTCATCTTTTTCAATTTAAACCATCCGGATAAATACTACTGTTATCAAAACCGACACCCCAGCTTTTATTAGGAAATGCACCCATAATAAGTTTCAACTCGCCTCCTTCCATTAAATCGCTATGAGTAAACCAGGGAAATTCCAATGGCTTTCCATTTAAAAATGCCTCCTGGATATATTTGTTGGTTTCGGAACAACCAGGAGCATTTACTACAAAATCACGACCGTTTGGCAGATGTATTTTTGTTTGTTCGAAAACCGGACTGCCAATTGTATAAACTGGAATGCCCGGCACAACAGGATAAAATCCCATGCAGGAAAATACCACAAAAGCCGACATCCCTCCGCCATCTTCGTCGCCCGGGATTCCAAAGATATTGTCTGTGAACCAGGTGTTTAACAACATGCGTATGCGCTTTTGTGTTTTCCAGGGAGCGTTGGTAAAATTATAAAGGTAGGGAATATGAAAACTTGGTTCATTACCCATAGAATATTGTCCGACAATACCTGTGAAATCTGGAAACTTTGCCCAAAGCTTATATTTGCTTCTGCCAAGACTTTCCTGAAACATTTGATCGAGTCGGTTTTCAAATTTCTTTGAACCGCCCATAAGCTCAATTAAACCGGGAATGTTTTGTTGAACCTGCCATAGGTAGGTCCAGCCATTATTTTCATCATAATAATCGCGGCCTCCCATTCCACCATCCCATTTTGGATCAATATCAATCCAATTCCCATCATGCGATTTGGGCATAAAAAAGCCCTTCTCCTTATTATAAAGGTTTCGGTAGAATTCACTCCTTATGCTAAATAAAGCTGCATCATCTGTTTTTCCAAGTTCAGCGGCCATTTGTCCTAAAGCCCAGTCATCATAACTATGTCCAAGGGTAATTGCTACGGCCTGACGTTTTTCAAAGGAGTGAACCATGGGCTCGTACTCTTTTTCATCAGGCTTTAAGGCCGGGTAATAACCATTATTAAGATAAAATGTATCGAGTTTACACATTGGTCCATTTTTCCACGGAAGCATGGTAGCATGCAAGGCATTTTTTTTCATGCCTTCATATGCCTTTTCAATATCGAAGTTGCGGATGCCCTTTCGATATGCATCAGTAATCATTATTGTTGAGTGAAACCCATTCATGCAAGGGTTATCGCCCCAAAGGACAGGGAATTGGGGCAACCAGCCACTTTGCTCGTACATGTTTACATACGATGAAATCATGTCGGATTCCAAATCAGGATTTAATATACACCTCAAAGGGTGATGCGCCAGATAGGTATCCCAGACCCAATCATCAATATAAAACGGACGGGTGGATATGTGGTTTTTTTTGTCGTAATTACTGTAATACTGCCCATCTTCAGAAATGTTAACCATCCGTTCGTAGGATCTGTACAGGGCGGTGTAAAATGTTCTTTTACGAGCTTCAGTACCACCTGTCACTTCGATGATATTTAGCACTTTATCCCAGGCAGATTCGGCTTGGTTTTTCAGCCCATCGAAATCCCATTTCGGAATTTCACTTTGAAGATTTTTTTTTGCCTGATCTAAGCTTATAAACGAAATTGCATATTTGAAACCAATAACATTTTCAGTGTTCGATTTCCAGGATATTATACCCTGATGTTTTTCTTGAGTTTGAAAATCAAATGTTTGACTGAGTTCGGCATAAACCCATGCCTTCATTCCATTAAAGTTTTCTTCGCCGGTGATTATTCTATCGGAATTGAATTTCCAATGGCCATCGTGCATTAGTCTTAGGAAAATATTTTTTTCAGCTCCTTCAGGGAATTTTATCCTGAAATAACCAGCTTTAGCACCGGGAGTAAATTCTATTGTTATATCATAATCCTCGAGCCATTCGGAAAAATAAAATGGAGTAAGTATTTCGATTTCAGGATCCCAATTGGAAACAGGTTTTACACCTTCAGAAACTTCTCCTGTAAAAGGCATAATTCCAAACATTAAACCACCACGATGCGAAACAAGAGACAAAGGGAATGTCCATATTTGATTGTCTAGATGATCAGCTCTTCCGGGATAAGACCGTATCATCTGATTGGGAAGTTGGACAGTGGGTCGCGTCGGCTCCAAAATTGCGCCCACGTTGCCGATGGTAGGGTCGACATAAGATGTAACACTTTGAGAGTAAGCCTGATAGAGAAATAAGTGAGCATGCAGAACTATAAATAGACTTATTGCTACGGATTTAATATTCATATTTGGGTCTTTTAGATTCTAAAAGTAGCTGAACTTGATCAATATCTAAATGAAGTAGTCAGAAAAATCTATTTTTCGAAGAGGATGGTGGAGATGAATGAGTCTGGATCAAATCCGGGACAGGCTGGGTGCTGGTTGCTGGTGACTGCCTACTGCCTACTGCCTACTGCCTACTGCCTACTGCTTACTGCCTACTGCCTACTGC
>CAYUNU010000177.1:0-7297 GCA_964446195.1 uncultured Porphyromonadaceae bacterium
TGTACAGTGAATCTGAATTGGATCAATTAAAAGAAATAGTGAAAAAGCACGATCTCTTCCTCTTTTCCGATGAGGTGTATCGTGAGTTCTGCTATGATGGTCTAAAAAACAAATCCGTTCTGGAGCTCGAAGGCATTGAGCAGAACACTGTTATGTTTGACTCTGTATCAAAAAGATACAGTGCTTGCGGGATCAGAATTGGTGCTATTGTCACAAAGAATAAGGATCTGATCTCTACTGCATTAAAATTTGCTCAGGCTCGGTTAAGTCCTCCGGGATTAGGCCAAATAGCTAGTGAAGCCGCCCTTGATACTCCTCAAAGTTATTTCGAAGAAGTGAACAGAGAGTATGTTGAACGTAGAGATTTTCTGGTCGAAGGGCTGAATAATATTCAAGGAGTTGTCTGCCCAACGCCTAAAGGAGCATTCTATACAACAGTTAAGCTTCCAGTTGATGATGCAGAGAAGTTTGCCCAGTGGATACTAACTGATTTTGAACATAACAATCAAACGGTTATGGTTGCTCCGGCAGCAGGGTTTTATTCCACACCAGGATTGGGGAAAAATGAGGTAAGAATAGCCTACGTTCTTAAAAAAGAGGACTTAATAAAAGCTGTTGAATGTCTCAAAATTGCTCTCGAACAGTATCCTGGAAGAGTATTAGACTAACAATAATTATTCAAAATCCTGATATAAAAGGTATTTCGCACGGACCTTTTTGAATTCATCTACGTCCTTGGCCCATTTGTTCCTGATTTCATTCTCAGGGACACCGTTTATTATATCTCGCTTAACCCAGGAATTTCCCATAAGGGTGTTGAAGTAGGATGTAAAAAACTTTTCGCCTGCCCCTATTTCATTATAGGCATTTATGATCCAATCCAAAATGATCTTTCTCTCTGAAACCACTTTTTCAACACCCATAGACCTAAGATCATAACCCCGACATAATTCATCCTCATTCTTGGGATGCAAACTAGCTCCAGGAATAGAAACCGGTCTGAAATAGAAATCACCCTGCATGGTGGGATGGCCATAAACCTGAAAGGGCAACTTAGTGCCTCTTCCTAAACTGACAACTGTACCCTCAAAAAAACATAATGATGGATACAGAAAGATTGATTCCCTATTGGGTAAATTTGGAGAAGGTTTAACCATCAGTTCATAAGAACATAGATGATCATAATTCAGACATGGTACGACTGTCAATTTACACTGAAGCTTGTCTTTGAGCCAAGCTTCACCATTGATCATTTGGCCATACTCGCCAATCGTCATGCCGTGAACAACAGGAATTTTGTGCATACCAACAAAGGTTTCAAAGCCATCCTCTCTTATCGGTCCATCAACATAGAAACCATTTGGATTAGGCCTATCCAAAATAATCACCACTTTTGAATTCTCTGCAGCAGCTTCCATTATATAGTGGAGTGTTGAGATATAAGTATAAAACCTAGCTCCAACATCCTGAATATCAAAAATAATCAGGTCAAGGTCTTTAATATCTGTATCAGAGGGTTTCTTTTTACTACCATAAATAGACACAACATCTATTCCTGTTATTGGATCCTTTTGATCCATAATTTTCTCACCTGCTTCCCCCTGACCTCTAAAACCATGCTCAGGGCAGAAAACTCGTTGAACATCAATTCCAAGCGACAGAAGAGTGTCTAGAAGATGTGTTTTCCCTATCCTTGAACTGGGATTTCCAACAAGCCCAATTCTTTTTCCTTCTAAAAGATGTAAATAGGCATTTGTCCTATCAGCTCCGCACTTAATATCATCAGGATATTTTAAATTTCCCTGTGCAATTAACCCAGAAACTCCAATTATTGAAACAAAAAAAAGAGAAAGCATAATCAATTTAGGAATGACTCGTTTTTCTACCATCTTTCTTACATTTATAAGCTCATTAAATCCATCAATTGAATTTCGAATTTTTCATAGCAAAGAGAATAATTTCCAGCCAGTCTGGCAAGAAAAGAAAGAGAAATACTCTAATCGGCACAGCCATTGTGGCAATATCGCTTGGATTGTCTGTCATGATAATTGCTGTTGCTATCTTAACCGGTTTCAAACAGGAAATAACAAACAAGCTGGTTGGTTTCTCATCGCATCTCCAAATTGTAAACCTCGACCAAAACTCATCCTTTGAAACCCAGGCTATTAAGCGAGATCAGGATTTTCTTTCTGAACTCAATAACCTTCCAGGCGTCAGCCATTATCACCCTTTCATAACCAAACCGGGTATAATAAAATCAGGAATAGATATGCAGGGGATTTACCTTAAAGGATTGGACTCAACTTATCCCTGGGGATTTTTCCAAAAATATTTAAATGAGGGAGAGTTACCAAACTTCACTTCCGACACCTCTCAAAATGGAATATTTATTGGACAATCGCTAGCTAATTTGCTCAAGCTGAATGTGGGAGATAAAATTACGGCATATTTTATCCAAGATCCATTTAAGATGAGACCTTTCGTCATAAATGGTATTTATGAAACCGGCCTGGAAGAAAACGATCGTGTATTTGCGTTTTGTGATTTGAGGCAAATCCAATCTATTAATAACTGGCCGAGCGATGAAATAAGCGGTTATGAAATTTTCCTTGAAGATTTTAGGGATTTGGGAAACATAAGCGAAGAGATCAATGATTTGGTTTACAAAAATATTGTCACAGGCAAACAGCCTCTTAAAATTGAAACAATCGAAGATATTTCATCAGGCTTTTTCGACTTCCTCAAATTAAACGATACCAATGTTTGGGTTATTCTTTCTTTAATGGTTTTAGTAGCCGGATTTAATATGATCTCCGGTCTCCTGATAATTATCCTTGAAAGAATCCGTATGATCGGGACGCTGAAATCTCTGGGTGCTAAGAACAGAAGCCTAAGAATAATATTCTTATATCAAGCAGCTTTTATTATTGGTAAAGGATTAATATGGGGTAATATTATGGGGATTAGTTTATGTTTTATTCAGGATAAGCTTCATCTGATTCCGCTTGATCCAAGCTCCTATTTTGTTGATGCTGTTCCAATCAATATAAATTTTCTCAGTATCGCCTTGCTTAATGCAGGAACACTTCTAATTACAATTATCATGCTCCTGGTTCCTTCAGGCATCATTTCAAGGATCAGTCCAGACAAAACAATAAAATTTGATTAACTTCGATTCTTCTTTTTTAACAACTCATGCAAAAGCAATTCAACCCTCGAAAAAACTACGACAAAACCCGCAAGGATATTGGCTTTATACCTCTAAAACAAGCAGGTTTAAAAGATTGGAAACGTATTGGCTTTATGTCAGGACTGGAAGTCCACCAACAGTTGAAAACTGACAAAAAACTTTTTTGCAGATGCCCGGCTGGTCTGTATCAAGAGAATGAGGATTTCGATGGCGAAATTATTCGTCACATGCGCCCCACACTAAGTGAAATGGGTGAATATGACGGTACAGCCTTAATGGAATTCAAAACACGCAAGGAAATTATTTACAGGTTAAATAACAAAACAGCCTGCACCTATGATATTGATGACACTCCTCCTTTTAAAATAAATGAAGAGGCCCTACAATATGCATTGGAAATAAGCTTGCTGTCAAATCTAAATATAGTTGGGGAAGTCCATATAACCAGGAAACAGTATCTTGATGGGAGCATACCAACAGGATTTCAGCGAACGGCAATTCTTGGCGTTGAGGGAGATATTCAGCTATCCAATAAAAAAGTCAGATTGATACAATTGAGTATTGAGGAAGATTCCTGTCGTGAAATATCTGATATTGGTCATACCAGGATATATAAAACTGACAGACTTGGAGTCCCCTTAATTGAAACAGTCACTTATCCAGATATGCTTACTCCTTACGAGCTGCAAGAGGCCGCGGAATATATCCGTTTCCTAAATAGAAGTACTGGTAAAGTTAGAACTGGAATAGGGGCAGGAAGAGAAGACACCAATGTCAGTTGTAAAGGTGGAACAAGGGTTGAGATCAAGGGAGTAGCACACAATAAATGGCTGCCGCTATTGAGCCATAATGAGGCTTTCCGACAGTATGCTTTATTAGCAATCAAAAAGAAGCTGCTGGAAAATATTAAGGATCAAAAAAAGTGGAAAATAAGAACAGTAGAATTATATAACGACAAAATAGACACAAGCTACCCCCCTATAAAAAAAGCTAAAAAAGCAGGACATAAAATTATAGGTCTGAATATTCCAGGATTTCACTCCATATTATCACATTTCACTCAGCCTGGTAAGGTCTTTGCTGATGAGATTAGCGACCGCCTGAAAGTGATAGCATGTATTGAAAAACCCAACATGGTTCATTCTGAATCATTCAACCAGAAGGAGATAAAAATTAATTTTCCTGATTTGGCGAAGCTACTGGAGGCTGGGGAACAGGATGCACAAGTAGTTTTTTGGGGGCCTGAAGCAGATATAGCTACAGCTCTGGAAACGGTTGAAGAACGATGTAAAATGGCCTTTGAAGGAGTACCGGGAGAAACCAGAAAATCCTTAAAGGACGGAACTACTATTTTTGAGCGTGTTCTCCCCGGAGCAAATAGAATGTATCCTGATACTGACTCAGCACCCATCCCTCTGGAAGATGAATATATCGAAAGTCTGAGAAAGAATCTGCCTGTACCAGTATTTGAAAGAGTTAAACAAATGACAGATTCAGGAATACCCACAGACGCTCAAAAATATTTGCTCAGAAAGAATCTTTTGCCACTTATTGATCGAATATGCGAAGAACTGGAGTATCCACAAAAATATATCGGGACCTTTCTTGGTCATTTTTACAAGCACCTGGAAGGACGCAAAGTACCACATCCCGAATTTACTTATAGTAAGATCTTTGGCCTCTTTTCTTTTATTAAAAAGAAGCAACTTGACCCTGAAATAGCCAAAGGAATGCTTGAGATTCTATTTGACCATCCTAATATGGAGTTCAATTCCGTTCTGACAAGTCTTAATTTCAGGAGATTAAAAAAAGAGGCTCTGTTAGCCCCTGTCGGTTTTCTAATTGACAAGTTTCGTGAAATTAGATTTTCAGATGATAATTTAAAAACAAAAAAATGGTTGATGGGTCAGCTACGTAAACAAGCAATAGGTAATATTTCGCTTAGCGAGTATAGCAGACTAGTGGAGAAAGAAATTAAAGATTATAACCAATCAAAAGAGGATGTTTATCCCGACTAAACATGAATAAAGATTTTTTTCAAGGATATAAAGGTGATGCCCTTAGCGTTTTAATGAAATTCAATGTTCGTGTTTGGGGGCTTGCAGAAATTAACACCACCAGGGGACTCTTCAAAGGAACAGTTCTACCCAGATCGGAGAATGATGACGACCAACATATTGTAGTTAAAATAGCTACAGGCTATAATATTGGGGTTGCCGTCAGTACAATAATTTCCATTAAGGAAACAGGCTATCTGAAAGCCAATTACAAAATACCAGAGCAGGAATTCCCTAAGAGCGACCATCTCCCTGCAGTAAAACTAATTGGTACAGGTGGGACTATCGCTAGCAGACTAGACTACAGAACAGGAGCTGTGATACCTGCTTTTTCACCCGGAGAATTGTATGGTGCCGTGCCAGAATTAGCAGATATCTGTAACCTTGACACAGAAAAGGTTTTCGCCGTATTTAGCGAAAACATGGGCCCTGATCAATACAAACAATTAGCTATTGCCATCGGGAAAGAAATCGAAAAAGGTGTGGATGGTATTGTTATTGGTCATGGCACTGACACACTGCATCATACAGCAGCAGCACTTTCCTTCATGGTTCAAAATCCTCCTATTCCAATAATCCTTGTTGGTTCACAAAGATCAAGCGACCGGCCTTCATCAGATGCAGCCCTGAACCTTATGCACGCCTGTTATGCTGCAGGGCATGGGGATATAGCTGAGGTATGCGTTTGTATGTTTGGTCCAACATCTGATGAATATGGCTTTCTCCATCGGGGAACCAGGGTAAGAAAGATGCATTCATCGTACAGATCAACATTCAGAACAATTGGTGATATTCCTCTAGCGACAGTTAAAAGGGGAGAAATTAAACCGATGAAACTGGATTTCAACCCAAGAAGAAAAGATCGTAACGTTAGCATATATCCCTATTTTGAAAAAAGAGTGGGAATGATTTATTTCTACCCCCATATGCATCCCGATACAATTGACTCATTGGTTGATCTTGGTTATAAGGGAATAATCATTATTGGAACTGGTCTAGGACATGTAAATAAAGAACTCTACCCCGCAATAAAAAGAGCCAGGGATAAAGGTGTAGCTGTTTACATGACTGTGCAAACCTTATGGGGATACGTCCATATGTTCGTTTATGAAACTGGAAGAGAATTATTGTCTATGGGTGTTATACCTCTTGATAATATGCTTCCCGAAGCAGCTTTTATAAAATTGGGCTGGGCTCTGGGACAAACAAATGACCTGGAAGAAGTGAAAAAAATAATGTTAAAGCCTATCAACGATGAAATTACATCCAGGGAGCCTTACAACGGATACCTGATTTATCAAGGTGGAGTTCCGGAAGTTGAAGACTTTATTAAGCATTTTAGAAAATAAGGTGAGTGGATAAGAAGGAATACTATTTTATAAGAACTTCAAACTCACTCATTATCATTGCTGTTGCCCCCCAAATCACATGCCCATCCGCGCTATAACAAGGAGCGTGGATATTCTGCCCTGATTTGCTAAATGATTTTAAACTCTTGTTTCTGGCATCAAATAACTCTTTAATACCAATCTTTATTATGGAAGCTACTTCCTTATCATCCTTGATCATCTCTGGAGCCTCTTTAACAAATCCGACAAAAGGGCTAATAAAAAAGTTACTATTAGGTACATAAAGCGATGTAAGTTCCCCCACTACTACGATTTGCTCAGAACTAACACCAATCTCTTCTTTAGTCTCTCTTAAAGCTGTGGCTTGCAGGTTTTTATCTTCTGTCTCCATTTTCCCTCCAGGTAAACTTATTTGCCCACCGTGAGGTCCGTAAGCAGTCCTCTCAATAAACACTGTGGTCCATCCTGTTTTATCCGGATAAAGGAGCAAAAGAACTCCACTTCTCTTTGCTTTGGCGGGATCAGGATATTTAATTCCTGTAAACCTTAGTGTAGGAGCCATTATTTCTTGGGCAGCTTTGCCAGGAAGAGTATTATTTAATCTTTCCTGAAGATCCAAAATAAATGGATCAGTCATGGAAATGCCAGTAAACCCCATATTTCACATTCCTTTGCTTAAGAGGGTAATGTAGCACAGGAAA
>CAYUNU010000178.1:0-3260 GCA_964446195.1 uncultured Porphyromonadaceae bacterium
CTCTCACCAGGCAATAGATTCTTCGGCTAACAAGTAATGTCAACATAGTCAGGGGGAAGGTAACTTCAACATCCTTCATACCTTTGTACTCAATCTTCTCTTTAATAGTTCTTAACCATGCAATGTGGCTATACAGTCCGTCAATTGATAGTCCCACCAATTTGCAGTTTGCCTCAGCAAATTTGTCTTCCATTGTGGCGAAAGTCATAAACTCTGAAGTACAAACAGGTGTGAAATCGGCAGGATGACTAAATAATATAACCCAATCACCTTTATAATCTGATGGGAAATTAATATTACCCTGTGTTGTTACTGCTTTAAATTCTGGTGCAGGATCACCAATCCTAGGCATACTAATTACTTCTTGTTCTTGGTTATTTTCCATAATTCTTGTTTTTAAATTAATTGTTACTAGCATTTATCGAATGTTCCTCGTATCTGAAGAACAATATCTTCTATTTTAAATCCTTTAAACTCCTTTTTACTAAGATAATCATTTAATATCTCATCTAAGTCCTCGTCGACATAATCTTCTATCAGATCACATTCAGTACAATACAGATGATGATGCTTGTGTGTAAAGCCATCATATCTGAAAATATCTTTGTCCGTTTTAACCTTACTGATAAGTCCGTTCTCAACCAAAGTGTCCAATACATTATAAACCGTTCCTTTCGCAATATTTGGATTGCTCTCTCTGATATAGTTCTGAATGTTTTCCGCAGTAGGATGATTATCAAGCTCATATATGGCTTTTAAAATGGTCATCCTTTGAGGTGTAACTTTCAGCCCCTTTTCAACAAGCTTATTTCTGATTTCTTCTATTGACACTAGATAAATTGTAATTAATATTAAATAGGACACAGTCGTGATTAAGACTTGGACAAAATTAGTAAAATTTCATTAATTAATATTATAAATAGGAATATATTTTTACAAACCCGTTTCTTATCAAAAGAACTCTTTTATCTTTATGAAAAGAAACGTCTTCGTAACCTAATATCTGTGTGAACCATGAAAAACATCAATCTCGGAAAAGTCTCATTTATAATTCAAATGATTCTGGTTTTTGTGATATTCCAATTTATCACCTCATGTGAATCCTTTGATTTCAATAAGGAAAAACCAAGTACTAATCTTGGAATTGGCGAAGAAACTGAAGTAGCAAGTGTAACTGTCCCAATAACAGGTAGTACGGTTGTGGTTAATTATCCTGGAAATCAGGTGGATGGTCTTGAGATAATGGTACCACCCGGGAGTTATCCAACATCAGCAACTTTCACTGTATCAACAGCACCAATAGTCAATCATGAGTTAGGAGATTATTTCAATCCTCTAACACCACTTATTCAAATAAAGAACGGCGGTGGATATGCCGCTGAAATTATGGAGATTACAATACCGGTGGATATTCCAGAAGGGCACATACCTTTAGGATTTTATTATGATGAGATCTCCGGTACCCTGGAGGGAATACCAACAAAAGACTTTACCGAAAACTCTATAACTCTAATCACTCGTCACTTCATGCCTGCTTCTGAATTGTCACCTTCAAGCAAGGATATGAAAGCAGGAGGTATTAAGATTGACGCTACAGCAAATCTTGTGGTTAGCTCAATTTCTGAAAGCGTCATGAATCAAAAGGCGATTATTTCAACCGGATTTACTGTGGGAGCAGATGATTGGGAGTTCACTAATTACGGTTCATACATAGCCTCAAGCGGTCATTGTGCCGGTCAGAATTTTGCTGCCATGTGGTATTATTATGAGAAAAAGCTGAAAGGAGAAGAAAGCTTATTTGGACGCTACAGTCCCATTCCTTCTCTTTGGCAGGATAATGGTTATGGATACCGCTTCTGTTCGGTTGTTCAGGAAGACTTGCAATGGGATGGGATAGTGAAGAGTTTTTGCGCTAAATATGTCGATAAAAACCAGGACTTAGATAAACTTAAGCTATATACCATAGCAGGAGTGATACTAACTACAGGTGAGCCACAAGCTATTGGTATATACCGACTTACAGGAGGGAATTATGATGATGGTACTCCTAAATATGGCGGTCATTCAGTGATCTGTACCAGAGTAGCTATTAATGAAGGTAAACTTTATATTTCAGATCCTAACAAGCCGGGTGTTGAGCAATTTATTGAGTTTAAAAACGACAAATTTGAACCATATATAGCAAAACTGAATGGTCATGCAGCATCAAATCCTTATCCATTTATCACTCTAAATGCAAAATCATCACTCATAGAATGGCCTCAGATTGGAAAACGTTTTTTGGAATTTCAGGATAGTACTATTGGCAATGTAGCACCGAACAAATTTCCTGAATATACCATTTGGCTTCAGGGAGAGGAGGAAGTGGCACTCACTGATGGTTTGATTGTTGATAGTGATACACTTCGTATTACTGTTGAATGCCCAACTTTGGAATTGTATTATGATATAGGTGGAAGAAAAATCACTGAATGTGATATGTATGATGAAACAGGTAATAAAATTTCAATCCGCGAAAGCGACCTAAAATACTATACTAAATTGAAACCAGGACATAATAAAATTGGATTTTATGTTTTTGGTTATAGGGAAAATTCCAAATATACTAATGGAGACTATATTCCTAAATTCATGGATTTTAAGTGGATTAATGTTTACAATACAAGATTGAAAATTGAACCTGATCCAATTGTTGCCGAACCTGATAAAGATGTTACCATTGCAGCCTTGACTGATGGAACAGCTCCGGCAAATGCCAAATATGTTTGGAAATTTGGAGATGGTTCACGCGATGAGGTTGTGGAAAACGACAGTCTGGTCGTTCATAAATTTAAAGAAGAAGGTGATTACACTGTTTCCGTTGAGCTTTATGATAATAGCAACAATAAATTAATTGGAATTGCAACTGCCGAAGCAAATATTGTTAATGGGATATTAAGCCGACTGCAAAAGTTTCAATATCTAACTATTATCTTCAATGCAGATATTATAGCAAAGAATGATATCAATATCATCGGCAGCCTGTCAATCGACAATGAACCTGTTTGGGGCGTTACGAATAACTGCCCTTTAGTGTGGAGTGGTACATCCTTTAGCTCTTCTTTCGATTATACGTGGGAGACTCTCGACGAGGAGATTATTCATAGTACTGGTGTAATATCCGGAGAAATGTCTCCCACGGGTTTGGTGATGAAATCATTGACTGCCCAGGAAACTAGTCGACATACAAATTCAGGCGATGTGTTCAATGAAACGATTTC
>CAYUNU010000178.1:3360-7289 GCA_964446195.1 uncultured Porphyromonadaceae bacterium
GCAGCAACGCACAAACCAACTGCATTCCCTTTGAATTCAAATGTTATTATATCAGTTGGGTAGTTGCCCACTAACATGGGTACATTAACATAATTGGCTCGTGTGCCTTTCCCATCATTTGGATTCCAGTTTTCTATAAATTCCCATCCTGATGTTGTGAAACTTTGATCCGCCAACACTAATTTACCGTTATCATAACACCCATGAGATAAGGCTTTTGGGAGTTTTCTTTTTCTATGGCGCTTGTTGGATTGAGATGCAAGGAGTTCATCTTCAAGGAATGTGATAATGGAATGAGCATATATACCCTGACCGAAAGGAGATGGATGTAAATTCTTGAAATCATTTTCCCAGGTGAATTCCCCGGCATCAATTCTTTCAGTTACTTCTTGAGCCAGATTAATCGTAGGTACATCATAATGAGATGCAATCTTCTCATGCATTTGAATTACAGTTGGTACTTTCCCTTTACGATAATCCGCCATCTTTCCGGGGTCGACAAAATGCATCATGATAATATCGCATTTGGGATTCGCTTTAAGGGCATGTCTGACAATACCTTCCATGGCCAGCCGGATTTCTTCTGCTTTATGATCAATGGCGTTGTCGTTAACTGCCGCTTCTTCAAAAAGAAGATCAACCTCTCCATTTTTCAAAATATCCCTTTCGAAACGAAAAGCTCCCGAGGGAGAACCCATAGAAGGTATACCGGCAGCAATGAATTCGAACTCAGTATCAGGGAACTTCTCTTGAAAATAAGCACAAACCGAATCCCTCCACCCTCTATTGTAGGTTATGGAACCACCTAGGAAAGCAATACGACCGGTCTTTTCATTTTGAAATTTGTACAGTGAATTTGACAATGGATACCTGTGGGTGTGATAATCTGTTGAGTTCAGACTTTGTCCTTGGGTAAATGAGGAGAACAAAATAGTAATTAATATCAGGAGTAAATTTCTCATAATTGTATTTCAAGTTTTTGAATAGTACCGGATTTACCAATTATTTTACCATCAGAATAAATTCTTAATCCCTTGCCTTTGTCATATTTCTCACCTGTTCTATCCCACAAAATGGTAATAATATGCTTCTTGTAGAGAATGTTGTCCAGGCAAAACCAATCCCAATCATCTGGTACCATTGGGTTAACTACAAGCTTATTATCCAAGCATGGTCTAAGACCAATTAATCCAGTGATAATTATATCATTATAAGTAGAATGATTGTAATATATTCCTCTCTCCTTAAAGCCATGATTATAATTCTGGACTTCCATCCTGGTGCGTGCCAACCAGTCGCCATTAAAGGGGTTAAGATTCTCATCAATCCAAAGTAGACTGCTGATAATGGTGTCACCATCAGGAGGAATCTGCTTAAAATGATGAGAATTGGTATAAATCTTCAGAGTTTCAAAAAAATCTTCTTTTGTGATATAATTCTGAGGATAATTATTTAACACATTGGCTAAAGCAGTAAGTGTTTGAGATGTAGCGAATGGCCAGCTGGGCCCGTTCCACTGGCACTCATGACCCTCATAGCTGACTCTAAATCCAGGATGCCTCTGTTCGGCTGTTGTAGGCCCAAAAGGAGCATAAAAGCCATCAGAATCCATAAGTTGTTTCCATGCAATCTCATAGCCCTGATCTGCAGGCACTAACTCAAGATACCACGGCACATAACCCAGCAGCTCTCTTGCGGAGCTAAGCGAATCATTTGTATTGTCGGGATCATCATATGATTTTTTTGGCCAAACTTTAAAGAATAAGTCTTCCTTATCCCAAAGCTTATCAATTACCTTGTCCCTTATTCCTTCTGCCTTCATGGCAAACTGCCTACTGAGAACTGCCGACTGCCTACTGCCAACTGCCGACTTGTCAGAAAGAGCAGCAATTTCCGAAATGGCAAGAGCATCGGCAAACATGTATGTATTTATTGTAGGCCTTTTACCATTCCCGCCAATAGCTACCTCCATACCATCCTGACCGTCGACCTGCCAAAAGAGGCCATCAGGTTCAAGTCTTCTTTTCTCCCACTCCTTATAATTAGCCACCAAATCAGGAAGAATGTTAACTAACAGTGAATCATTGGGATGAACCATCGTATAGCGTAGGAAACTATCTGAAATCCAGAAGCTATATCTGTATGGATTACCTCCTCCTCTAAGCCAGAAAAGACCATAATCTTTTATTATATCCTGATTATGCAACCATCGGCCTTCTCTGAAATGATGACCGGCAGGACAGGGGATAGTATTGTGCTTCTCCGACCAAGGAACATTTGGCATAAACTCAGTAATAACATATCCATCAGGAGTATCCTTAATGTGTTTCCTAAAAGTCCACCACCGATAATAATACACTTCTTCAATCTCCTTGTCGGGACATTCAATAAATGGAATATTCTCTTTAAGAAAATCCCAGCTATCCTCATTAGATATCATCCTGGTATCAGGAATCACATCAAAATGAAGATCCAGAGTATCCTCATGATTAAATTCTTCGATATAGTGCAGAAATTCAGCTTTTAAAAGTATTTCTACATCTTGATTTTGACAACTGAAAAAGCCAAGCAGAAGTATTACTGGAAGCAGTCTTCTAATTTTTGTAAAAGTCTCATAACTCATAACTCATAACTATAACTGAACTCTTCCCCTGGCTCAATACTAACCTCTTGTTCATCTGATCCATATTTAATATTTGCTATCCCTCCTTTTTCGGAACGAATAAGAGCTTTGGTAAGTACTCCATTTTCCCACCATAT
Organism: uncultured Porphyromonadaceae bacterium; assembly: GCA_964446195.1. Lineage (GTDB taxonomy): Bacteria > Bacteroidota > Bacteroidia > Bacteroidales > UBA12481 > JAUVKA01. The sequence continues at coordinate 6,121 of CAYUNU010000178.1, forward strand.
TTCACATTCAAAACCTCCGCGAGCTTTTAAGCCGCTAACATGACCGGTATTCCAGGCTTTTGGGAGGGCAGGCAAGAGATGAATTGTACCATTATGCGATTGCAAGAGCATTTCAGCTATTCCGGCTGTTCCACCAAAGTTTCCATCTATCTGAAAAGGAGGATGGTTATCAAAGAGATTGTTCTTTGTTGATTTAGCTAGGAGCATCTGCAAATGCTTCCAGGCTTCTTCACCATCTTTGAAACGTGCATAAAAGTTTACAATCCAGGCACGGCTCCATCCGGTATGGCCACCCCCGCTTTGTAATCTTCGCTGAATTGTTTTTTTTGCTGCTTCATAAAGCTCAGGAGTGTCTTCAGTGATCTGACTTAAGGGATATAGACCTAGTAAATGCGACATATGTCTGTGGCCAACTTCTACTTCTTCATAATCATGTATCCACTCTTGAATGGTACCATTCTCACCAATCTGGATAGGTGGCAGTCTTTTCTTTAAAGCTGCCAGCTCATTAGCATATTCCTTATCAATGTTTAATAGATCGGAGGACTTGATAATGATGTCGAATAATTCATTAATGATCTGTATATCAGTAGTGGCAGCATAGGTCAAAGAGGATCTCTCTTTCTTGTCGGTATTTGGTACGAAAAATGCATTCTCCGGCGAGTGCGAAGGGTTTGTAACAAGATATCCTTCAGGAGATTCAATTAGAAAGCCTTTAAGGAAATCTGCTGAGCCTTTAAGAAGAGGATAGATATTTTTCAAGTATTCAATATCACCGGTAAACTCATAATGGCGAAACAGAGGGAAAGTCATCCATGGCCCATCCAGAGGTGTTATTCCCCAAACCCCGTCAGCTACTCCTGTTCGTCCAAAGGGATCAGTTAGATGGTGCAAGGTCCATCCTTCAGTTCCATACATGCTTTTAGCTGTTACTTTTCCCGGCACAGTAAGCTTATCCATGAATCCTGTCAATACCAAACTTGTTTCAGATAAGTTGCATATTTCAGCGGGCCAGTAGTTCATTTGAAGATTGATATTAGTATGAAAATCTGCGTTCCAGGGAGCATTAAAATGCTCATTCCACAAACCCTGTAGATTAGCTGGCAGTACACCCGGCTCTCTTGATGAGCCCATTAATAAATACCTTCCGTATTGAAAGTAGGTGGCTA
>CAYUNU010000179.1:0-7287 GCA_964446195.1 uncultured Porphyromonadaceae bacterium
CTTTGATAATCTGTGTGGAGCATATCGGAATCCGCCGCGGCGGATGACCTCTTGAATGCCAGAGGCAATACGGGATTTTCCACCGGACTCCATTATACTCTAATACACTACATTACAAGAACAATGTATTGTTGTTATTCCTATATACTCCACCTGTTTTTCGTTCGGCGGGCAAATTTGCTGGCAATTTCAAGGGAACAATTTTTAATGCTTTAATTTCAATACTAAGGGATCTATTGCCAAAGATTTGTATTATAACGTGCACGAAAACTTCAAATCTAGTTCTATTATTAGTTGAAAGTCATTAATCCACCGGATTCCCATATTATCACAAACATTTGGTATCTTAATTCGGTTTGAGTTTAGAGCAGTGACTTTCTCTTCCTTCGTAACAACAATTGCCTTTTCTTTAATCGCATGAGCAATTACCCAAGGATCCGCAAGAGATCTTTGTTTTGTATTATCGACAAGATATTTATGTTTTTCATTTTTGGAATATATCCTTTGCAGACAATTTGTTACAACTCCATCCACTTTTTTAACAGGAACACTGCTGGATTTTAGCCATTTAAGAAGATCATCATCTGTTTTTTCAATTTCATCATATACAGCCTGAGGTATAAATATTGAACCTTTTTTACCTAACTGGTTTAAAATTTCCCAGTAATCTGGACAAAACGAGGGTGCATAATACTTTTGCCAAGCTTGAATGAGCACATTTGTATCAAGACAAAATATCTTTTCTTGGAATATCATTTATACAACTGGGCCTCTAATTTTGAAAACTTGTTTGTTGGAGTATTAAGAAGACTACTTGCGATATTTGGGTCAACAAATCCTCCTCTGTAAGCGTCCAGAACTATTTGAGTAAACAATCTACTATTCTTGTTTAACTTGAGCAGATAGGGATTTGGACCACCATCTGTTTGCTTTTGTTTTGCTTTTCTCTCACTCTCTTTTTGCACGAAATCGTGAAATCCTGCATCTGCTTCACGTTTCAGAGATGAATATTCAGAGAAGGAGATTAAATTGAGATTTAAGGCTCTAACAAGAAGAGCAAAGGAACTTATTCCAAGATTCCTTGAGTATCTAAAAATCTGGTCAGAGGTAATAGTATTATACTTTCTAAGTTCAGAGATATAATCTAATGGAATCAGTGCATTTGCAGCAACTTCATTGCAAAACATCTCAATAGGATGATATTCTTCTTGACTTCGCACAATGGGTTGAATCTGATTTGATATTCCTGTTTCTGCTATCCATATATGGGCTAATTCGTGTACCAATGTGAATAGTTGTGGTGCACTCCAATCACTAGAGTTGATGAATACAAAAGGAGCATATGAGTCCGAAATAGCAAATCCCTGAATTTCATTGCTATCTAGTGTCAACCTTGAGTGAATAAAGCTTGTTCTTGAAATGAAAATACCATTTGATTCTGCCTTATCAATCCATTCTTTGATAGGATTTTCATATTCGTATTGAAGAGGATTAATATTCAATGTAGAAAGAATATCATTTGATACTGTTGCTGGATTATCCTTTAATGAATAACGTCCGACGAAAGGTATCTTTCTTTCTTCATTTTGCTCATTGACTTCACTTATCCAGGCTTGCTTTTGTTGTATCTCTCTGATTATAAATATTGATGCGGTTCCTAATACTTTTGAACCTTTCAGTCTATAATCTTGAAGTGGCTGAAAATCCTGTGGAATATCTGGAAGGAAGAAGAGGGCAAATGGTCTTCTATATGCTTTTGCTAAAATTTGAGCTTGGCGTATCGTCGGTTTACTTATGCCAGCCTCCCAATCTACAAGTCTATCAGAGGACACAGACACTTTAGCCGCAGCATCTTCTTCGGTCATCCGAGCAGATTCTCGTGCCCATTTAAAGACTTTTGGAGTGATATGTGCTTTGTCTGGCATAAAGCAAATGTACAATATTACTCAATAGATTATTGGTAGTTTATTCATGATTTTATAGTCATTGTACATGACCTCCGACTTTAAAGTAAGTGTACCACTCTTACTAATCTCAGAACTTATATTCTACCGCTATTGGTGGTATAGCAGTAAATATGCAAAATTAAGTAGCTTAACTCGTTGTCCACATTAATGGAAGTCCAGTCCGTTTATCTTACTACAACAAGTCAGATGGATTTTTTGGTACCTTTATTTCAATTCACATTAGTTCCAACACAAAATGAGATCCCTCTTTATAATTATCGCATTACAACTGTTAGGTTTAACTTTATTCGGTCAGGAGCAACCAACAAAAAGTAATGCGCTATACATTTCAGGAGATTGGATGACGAAGAACCTCTCAGCCTCCCTGAGTTATGAAAGGCTCATACTTATCTCTGGAAACGGTCAGTTCCAAGTTGGATCAAGCCTGGGCTACGGCAGATGGTACACGGTTGATTCAAAGGGATCAAATTACAATCTGAATCTTCATTTCATGGCCGGGAAGAGTAATACTCGTGGCGAGTTTATCCTGGGATTACGCTGTATGGATAATGAGGGACACTATTTTTATCCAGAACCCCCGGAGGAACCGGTTCAATCCACCAATAGTCAGCTATCATACTTCCCGAATCTCTCTATTGGCTTCCGGTATCAGAAACCAGGTGGACACCTTCTTTTTAAATCAGCCATAGGTATCCCATTCCTACAAGTCAGCCTGGGATATCAGTTTTAAGATTGTTCTCAATCTGGGTGAAACATCCCCAAATTTGACGAAGAACCAAATGGCTCGGGATTAAAGCAATAGGGTTAAAGTGTGTTAATAGACTCTAAATAATGTTTATTAAAGACTATGTCTGCATGGGCAATCGTTAACAAATTATAAAATCATTGGCAGCTAATCTTTTTTTTGCTAAAAGAACTAAATTTAGACTACCACGAACACCCAATAAAATGAGAAAATCCTTTTTACTATTAATTTTTATTGGCTATAGCATTGCAGCTAGTAATGCACAAAGTTTTGAATTAAAGGGACTAGAAATATATAACCCTGTCTATTCTAATCCAGCGTTTACTTCATCGGATAAATTTGTTCAAGTAGATGCAATCGCTTACGATTTCAATATATTCAATGGATATTGGCTGAATGCAATGAGCAGCTTACCGAATACAAATAGTTCTGTTGGATTTAGTGTTGGAGGTGGTAAGTACTTTAAAAGTTATTCCTCTTTCGGGCGGGATGGAAGTGATGAAAATATCCTTCTTCGCAATAAGAACATTGGGTTATCTTATGCTTATGATCATAGTTTTAATGAAGACTTACATTTAAGTGGAGGAATCAGACTCACACATTCCATTATAAATATTTCCGATACCGCAACAAATCTGCTGTCAAGGCAATCAGGTTCACTCCTCGCTGGAGTTCAACTCAAGTATCGTAAACTTTATGCCGGATTAAGTGCAGGCACAGGGCTATATACCTGGAGTAAGAGAGAGAACGAAGCAAATGAAATTGAAATTACACGAGACAGAAATCCCTATATAAGCTCTAACTTTATTGCAGGTTATTCTCTGGGAGGAGAACGAAGGGTAAATTTTGATCCAGTTGTAGGATTTAACTATACGAAGAGCTTAGACAGCGATAGGTCAGACTTTGGATTCTATGCGGGCGGAAATATAATCTTTGTAAAAACAATCGGACTAGGCTTTACAGTTGGGAGTACATTCTCATTATCTACCTCAGTAACCATTCTCGATAGAGTAAGTCTTTTGCTTGGGGTTTACCAAACGGAACTTGATGACCATCTTACGAGTAATGATTATTCTCTTGGTTTTGATCCTTTAGAATTCATTGTCCAGCTAAGAATCAAATTATAGCCAGGGATTATGTGGATGAAAGGTAAAATCAAATGTGTATTCTTCATTCTTCTCATATTTCCGTTAATCCTTTTCTCATGTGTAAAGCTAATCAGTGATGAGTTTCCGGATTTTGAAACAGTCCCTGCACTCAACTGTATTCTTGTATCTGGTGAAAATGTGGGTGTCCATCTTTCTTTAGCTGAAAAACTTGATTCCATTGAACTTACACTGGTCGATAATGCAAGTGTACAGATTAGGCAAGGAGAAGCAGAAAGTATTCAGCTTCAATATCAGGATAATGGGATTTACACATCAAATAATATAGTCGAGTCCGGGGCACCGTATCAAATTTCAGTCATACTGGAAGGTTATCCGGAGATAACTGCCAATGATTCCGTGCCCACCTTTAGCAGCATATCAATCCTCAGCCAAACAAATACTGCAAGACTTAGTGAAGAAGGACATTTTGTTGCAGGAGTAGAATTGAGTTTTGTTGATGATCCCCAAACGGATGATTATTATGAACTTATTCTATATAAGAGAATGGAAGATTATTTAGGACTAACCTATCCATTTAATGAGCAGAGCGAAGTATTATTAAATGAAGGATTTGAACCCTATTCAACAGAAAGTCTGGTGTTCAGTGATGAGTTGATAGAGGAGGAGGAAGAAGTGTTGTATCTGTTCTATGGCTCCTCTTACAATATATTAGGCTCGGGCGGTAGTACTGCCCGTTATCAGACATTTAGGGAACATACTCTGATCGCAGAATTAAGACACATCAGTAAGGAATACTACATGTTCAAAAAGTCCCAGTATTTCTATGAAAATACTCGCTATGCAGATTTTATTGAGGGAACAGTAACTGCCTATCCTATCTATTCAAATGTTAAAAATGGACTTGGAATTATGGCTTCTTATTCCAGTTCTGTTGATTCAATTTTCGTAGCAGCAGATACAATTCAATTATCAAAAAAATAATAATGAATTGTTTCAGGCTCATATTATATTTTTCACTGGTGTTATTTTCACAAGCACTCAATGCACAAATCCATATTTCAGGGATTGTCAGAGATAGCGAGTCCGGAGAGGTGCTCATTGGTGCAAATGTTTTCGATCCGGAAAGTCTTCAAGGCACTTCAACTGATAATAACGGATATTTCAGTATTGCTTTGAAAAGAGAAATTGATAGCCTCTGGATTACTTATGTAGGATACACTACCGGGAAACTATCTCTCAATTCAATAAGAGATACAATTTTAATTGTTTCACTTGTATCCGGGTCAAGTCTCGAAGAAGTGCGTGTTACAGCCAACAGAAGTGTTACATTCAATCAGTCCACGCTTTCAAATGAACAACTTAAATATATTCCATCCATAGGTGGTCAACCGGATGTACTCAAAACCCTTCAATTATTGCCCGGAGTGCAGTCACAAAATGAAGGATCAAGTAACTTGCTTGTCAGGGGAGGAAGTCCGGACCAAAATCTTTTTTTAATTGATAATGTATCTCTTTTCTATGTAAATCATTTAGGAGGGTTTATATCTGTGTTTAATCCGGATGTAATAAACGATGCAAGGGTAATGAAGGGAGGGTTTCCCGCAAAATACGGAGGAAAACTCTCATCAGTAGTAGATATTACAATGCGGGAGGGTAATAAAAAAGAATTTGATGGATCAGCCGGTATAGGAGTGTTTGGGGCAAACCTCACCCTGGAAGGACCGATCAACGATAATGCAACTTATCTATTCTCGGCGCGAAAGACCTTTACTGAAGCCCTTTTTGCATTTGCCAGCCTGATGCAGGATGAAGATTACCTTGTCATGTATGGATTTTATGACATTAATGGGAAAATCACCTGGCGCCCGGATTCCAAAAACGGCCTTCAGGCTAATCTCTTCCTTGGAGATGATTCATGGTCGATACGCCTATTTGATGACTCAGAGGAAGCGGGTTTGATCAATAGGTGGGGTAATCTAATGTTTTCAACCCACTGGAAAAGGATACTAAATTCTAAAACCAGTGTTAACAATATTCTCTCATATACACGATACCGGTTGAGGGATGACCGTTACTATAAATCAGAGAGGACTTCCGATACTACTGACTATTTCAGCAATTACCGTTCCTCAGTAAGTGATGTTAGCTTGAAATCTGATTGGAGATACAGCATGAATGGCTGGTATGCTCTGGACTTTGGACTAGTCTCCTCATTCCGTTCTTTTATCCCGAATTCTTTTCTGGAAAATGAATATAATCATGAACGAAATGCGGAAGTAATCAATGGTTTAGAATCAGCACTGTACCTTGAAAATAAAATGTCCGCAGGAAATAGGTTTCATGCAAACCTTGGAATCAGAGCAACAAATTATATAAGTTCTAATTATTCAGATGTTTTCCTTGAACCAAGAGTTGACCTGTCATTTTTACTATCCGGATCACAGGTGCTGAACGCCAGTTATATGAAAGGATCACAGTATTCGCACATGGTATTCTCAGCAGGGAACTTTCTCAATAATGAAGTGTGGATACCAACCATGGAAGGAATGGAACCAGCTCGGGTAGACCAATACTCTTTGGGATGGAAAGGTCATTTTTTTGAAAACATGTTTTCAGGTGAGGTCAATGTTTATTACAAAAACATGCATGATCTTCTTGCATTCAAAGAAGGTTACGCTAACCTACGAGGAGATGCCTTGTGGCGTAGTAAGCTTGAGTTCGGGGGGAAAGGTGAATCCTACGGAGCAGAGTTTTTTCTAAGTAAGGATAAAGGAAAATTCACAGGTTTTCTGAGTTACGCATATTCACATACTACCCGTCAGTTTGAGAATATTAACGATGGGAAAGAATATGTTTTCGAGTACAACAGACCACATGCATTTTCTATCGATTTGAACAGGAAGTTAAGTGATAAACTTGTTTTAAATGTCCTCTGGGTTTTTCAATCAGGGTTACCTTATACGCCAGCTATCGGGCGTACCTATATTCCATACACGACATACCCTGATATGAGCTTTGATTATGAGACCCTGATATACGGAGAACGAAACAGTGCCCGTATGCGTGATTATCACAGGCTGGATGTGTCCCTTTATCTTAAAACCAAGACCATCAAAGGTAGGAATGAGACATGGACATTTTCAATATATAACCTGTATAGCCGCCAGAATCCTTACTTCTATTTTTACAATGATCAACCCAATCTGAATTTTGGCCTTTTTGATGTGGAAAGTTTCCGATCTCTGAATCTTTATCAACTCAGCTATTTCCCAATTATTCCCTCAATAAGTTATAAGTTGGAGTTCTAATCTCGTGGGAGACTCTTCGTTAATTGAAAAAAAGTAATGATTAACCAAAAAGAAAACAAAAATCCGATAAACGATGAAAAAGTCATATTCTCACCATCTGGCTGGCAAAAAACTGGCAAAAATGAAAGGGTTTCAGAAGTTGAACCTCTGAAACCCTT
>CAYUNU010000180.1:0-7209 GCA_964446195.1 uncultured Porphyromonadaceae bacterium
ACGGGTATTTTTGTTGACATGTATTTTCATCAGGAGGAAACTTTAAAGGCTTGTGAAAAACTGGGTATCAGAGTTGTTTTAGGAGAGGGGATATTAGACTTTCCCACACCCAATAAAAAAGCACCGCGCGAAGGTCTCAGGTATACCGAATACCTCTGGAACAAGTATAAAGATCACCCTTTGGTCAGGATTTCTGTTCCGGCCCACTCACCTTACACCTGTTCTCCTGATGTTTTAAAAGAAGTAGGAACACTAGCCAGGCAGCTGGATATTCCTGCCACTATTCATCTTGCTGAGACCGCATGGGAAGATGGTGAAATGAAGAGCAGGTATGGCAAATCCTCAACGCGTCTTCTATCCGACTTAGGTTTTTTTGATGGTAAATCCGTTGCCTATCATTGTAATCATCTTTCTTCGGAAGATATTGGCATACTGAGAGAGCATAATGTTGGTATAATAAGCAATCCTTATTCTAACATGAAGTTGGGCTCAGGCATTTGTCCTGTGCCGGAGCTTGTTGAAAAAGGTCTGACCATAGGCATTGGTACCGATGGGGCTGCCAGCAACAATAATCAATGTGTTTTGCTTGATATGCAGCTACTTGCCAGGTTACACAAAATGGATAAAATGGATCCTACTGTTCTCAATGCTCGTCAGGTAATCAAGATGGCCATTAGTAATAGTGCTAAGATTTATGGTTTGGATAATGACCTTGGGACACTAGAAGAAGGTAAGCTTGCTGATTTAATGATAATTGACACGGAACAGGCTCATTGGATACCCTTAAATGATCCTTATTCACAATTAGTATATTCCATGCAGCCAGGCGATGTGCAATGTACGGTTATCAATGGTAAAATAATTATGGAGGACAAGAGAATAATCACTGTTGATGAAGAAGCATTTATTGCTGCTATATCTCAGCTTGGAAGGATAATTGCCTCTCAATAAGAGGCTAAAAATTCACCAAATCTCTCACCAGGCTTATCTCCATAAACGAAGCCCCTCTTCTTGGCCCATAGCTACCTCCAATCAGCAGTATTCTGTCATCCATCTCAATACCGTCTATTTCAGAGAGATGACGAACTATAGATCGTTTAAAGGCATCCGTTTGTTTTTTCGGTTCCATATAGAAGGGAATAACTCCATATGACAGGGCTAATTCTCTCACCACTTTTTTGTTATAGCAAGCCGCATATACTGGACTACTATTCCTAAAAGCAGCAAGGTATCTTGCTGTTCTACCTGTTTGGCTATCAACAATAACAGCCTTAATATTCAAATGATTAGAGGCTTCCACTGCCACATTAGCAAGGAAAGCGGCTATTTCGTTATCTATAGAAGAAATCCTGATATCCGTAGCTGGCCTGGTCGATTCCACTTCCAGTGCCACTCGGGTCATTATACTAACCGATTCAACTGGATATTTCCCATAAGCCGTTTCTCCACTTAGCATCAGGGCATCAGTTTTTCTGTAAACAGCATTTGCCACATCAGAGATCTCAGCTCTTGTTGGTCTGGGATGTTCAATCATGCTATGGAGCATTTGAGTTGCAATAATAACAGGTCGCTTTCTCCTGATGCAGGCCATTATTAATTTCTGTTGGACACCGGGAATTTTTTCGGCTGGTATTTCAACGCCCAGATCGCCGCGTGCTACCATCACACCGTAAACATGATCGAGGATCTCTTCAATATTATCGACACCCTCCTGATTTTCAATCTTAGCAATGATCTTAATTTTAGACTGATGTAGACCAAGTATCTGTTTGATAGCCAGAACATCCTCCTTTCTTCTGACAAAGGAATGGGCAATGAACTCGATATCTTCTTCAATAGCAAATTTAATGTATTCTTTATCCTTTTCGTTTAGGGAGGGGAGACTGATAGCAACTCCAGGTACATTGACACTTTTTCTGCTTTTCAGTACACCATTATTGAGAGCTGTGCAAATCAATTCGTCTTCCTTCTTTTCTGTTACAATAAAGCCCAGATCGCCATCATCAATAAGGATTTTGTCATTAACCGAAAGATCTTTAACAAAATTCCCATAATTAACGTGTATCAAACCCGGGAAACTTGGCCTGTCTGCATCACCCTTAAAAACATACACGTCCCCACTTGCGATATCGATAGGATCCCTTGTTATGGTTGTTCGGATTTCCGGACCTTTTGTATCAATCAGGACAGCTATTTTATCAGAAACCTGTCGAATGTTGTTGATTACAATTTTAGATCCCTCTATTGATTGATGAGCGGTATTTATGCGCACCACATTCATCCCGGCTTTATATAGTTCTCGGATAAAATCAACATCACATCGTTGATCTGATATTGTAGCTACTATTTTAGTTTGCTTCATTTAAAAAAATCTATGGAGATTTATTCTTTTCTAATTGTTTGTAATCACACGAAGACTCTCAATGCCGAGTCTATAGGAATCCAGGCCAAAGCCCATAATACTACCTATACAGTTAGGACTTATCAGAGACTTGTGACGAAACTCTTCTCTATCCAGAATATTACTGATATGTACCTCAACAACTGGTATAGAAATAGCCTTAACGGCATCTGCAATAGCAACTGATGTATGTGTATAAGCTGCAGCGTTAAGCACAACACCTGCATATTTCCCATCAGCATCTTGCAGCTTATCAATAATTTCGCCTTCCCAATTTGATTGGAAAGCACTAATTTCATAATGCTCAAAAAGCTTTTGCAGAATTGTCACATAGCCATCAAAACTCTTATCTCCATAAATCCCCACTTCTCTGGATCCCAGAAGATTAAGATTTGGCCCATTTATAATCAGTATTTTCATAGTTTTGTTTTTGCAAAAGTAATAAAAGCATAATTGAATTTACATCAAATCCATATTAGCTCAAATGGACTGGCAGTCAAAATATATTAGAGACTACGAGATATATTTGCGACTGGAGAAATCCTTATCTGAGAACTCCCAGAAAGCTTATTTAAGTGATCTCAACAAGTTTTTTGAATACCTTTCAATTAATCAGCCTGGCATGACTCCTCCTGATTGCAGTATAGATGAGTTAAGGGATTTTACAAAATGGATTTCCGATAGTGGCTTAGGTGCTATTTCCCAGGCTCGAATAATATCAGGATTACGAAGTTTTTATAAATACATAAGAATGGAGGGCATCATTGATAGTAATCCTGCGAAATTATTAGAAGCTCCCAAAACCGGCAGGAAGCTTCCTGATGTTCTATCAGTTGAAGAAATTGAGTTAATAATATCCTCCATTGATCTGAGCAGTAAACAAGGCTACAGGGATAAGACTATTATTGAAGTGCTGTATAGTTGTGGATTAAGAGTCTCTGAGATAAGCAGTCTGCTAATATCAAATATCAATTTCAAATATCAGTATTTGCAGGTAATAGGGAAAGGCAATAAAGAGAGGCTTATTCCTCTTGGTAGTCATGCACTCAAAGCAATTAATTATTATTCTTCACATTACAGGTCAGGCATAAGGATTTCATCAGGATACGAAGATCATTTATTTCTTAATCGTTTCGGCAAATCTCTTTCCAGAGTAACGATTTTCAATATTGTTAAGAGCTGTGTTGAGAAAGCAGGGATTAAGAAAACCGTTAGTCCTCACACCTTTCGTCATTCCTTTGCCACCCATCTGGTTGAAGGAGGTGCTGATTTGCGAGCAGTTCAGCAATTATTAGGTCATGAATCTATATTGACCACCGAGATTTACACTCATCTCAACAGTGAATTTCTCACTGATACTATCCGAAGATTCCACCCCCGCTCAAACAGTCAGATTATCTAGCCTAACACCCTGAATTTCTGGCATTTAAATTAATTAGCATTTTTAACATTTTTAAGCTAATTTTGTACTTTCAAAATTTATCCTTTTTACATTAATTTTAACATTAAAACATACCATTATGTCAAAGGTCAAACGTGTTTATACCTTCGGAAATAAAGAAGCTGAAGGACGCACTGACATGAAAAACCTCTTGGGAGGAAAAGGAGCCAATCTGGCTGAAATGAATTTAATTGGTGTTCCGGTACCTCCGGGATTCACCATCACCACGGATGTGTGTGCTGAATACAATAAGTTGGGTAAGGACCAGGTTGTTGAGTTGCTCAAAGAAGAGGTTGAAGCCGCTGTTAGTCTTGTTGAAGGTATCATGGGCACCAAATTTGGAAGCAGTGAGAACCCTTGTTTACTATCTGTCCGTTCAGGAGCTCGTGCTTCAATGCCGGGAATGATGGATACAGTTCTTAACCTTGGCTTGAATGATGATGCTGTTGCCGGTCTTATTAAGCGCACTGGCAATGAGCGTTTTGCTTGGGATTCATATCGTCGTTTTGTTCAGATGTACGGTGATGTTGTTATGGGTCTGAAGCCTGAGTCGAAAGAAGACATTGATCCTTTCGAGGCTATCATTGAAGAAATTAAGGAGGCCAAAGGTGTTAGCAGTGATGCTGAGCTTTCAGTAGCTGATCTAAAAGATATGGTAGCCAAATTTAAGGCTGCAGTTAAGGCTCAAACAGGCCAGGATTTCCCAACTGACCCATGGGAGCAGCTTTGGGGTTCAGTAATAGCTGTATTTAATAGTTGGAATACCGACCGTGCAATTTATTATCGTCAGTTGAATCGCATACCTGAAGAATGGGGTACTGCTGTTAACGTTCAGGCGATGGTATTTGGTAACATGGGTGCTAACTCAGGTACTGGAGTTGCTTTCACAAGAGATGCCGGTACAGGTGAGGATATTTTCAACGGTGAATACCTTATAGATGCTCAGGGAGAAGATGTTGTTGCAGGTGTTCGCACACCTCAGCAAATTACCATCGAAGGATCCAAGCGTTGGGCAACGCTGGCTGGCGTGACTGAGGAAGACCGCAAAGCTAACTTCCCTTCACTGGAAGAAGCGATGCCTAAGATATATGCAGAACTTGATGCTATTCAGCAAAAGCTGGAAGATCATTATTCCGACATGCAGGATCTTGAATTCACTATTCAGGATGGTAAACTGTGGTTACTGCAAACACGTAATGGAAAACGTACAGGAGCTGCCATGGTTAAGATATCTATGGATATGCTTAAGGCTGGCACTCTCGATGAGAAAGCTGCTCTTTTAAGAAATGAGCCTAACAAACTGGATGAATTGCTTCACCCGGTTTTTGAAGAAGATGCTCTTGCTGCTGCAAGTTTAGTTGGAAAAGGACTCCCTGCTTCACCTGGTGCAGCAACCGGACAGATAGTTTTCCATGCAGATGAGGCTGAAATTTGGGCAAATGATGGAAAAGAAGTAATCCTTGTACGCATAGAAACTTCTCCTGAAGACCTTAAAGGAATGAATGTAGCTAATGGTATCCTTACCGCTCGTGGTGGGATGACATCACACGCTGCAGTTGTTGCCAGAGGCATGGGAAAATGTTGTGTTTCTGGTGCTGGAGAAATAAGGATTAATTATAAGGACAAAACAATGATCACCGGAGGCAAGACCTTTAAAGAAGGTGATTGGATTTCTCTTAACGGAACCACTGGTAACGTTTATGATGGAAAAATCAAAACCATTGATCCTGAATTGAGTGGCGATTTTGGTGAACTGATGGATCTGGCTGATAAATTTGCTACCATGGGCGTTAGAACAAATGCGGATACTCCTCATGACTCCAAGGTAGCACGTAACTTTGGTGCGATTGGAATCGGACTAACCCGTACGGAGCATATGTTCTTTGAAGGTGACAGAATTATTGCCGTTCGCGAAATGATTCTTGCAGAAGATGAAGCCGGTCGTAGAGCTGCTCTTGCTAAACTTCTTCCTATTCAAAGAGAAGATTTTGAAGGTATCTTTGAAGCAATGCAGGATCTTCCTGTTACAGTGAGACTGCTTGATCCACCTTTGCATGAATTTGTTCCTCACGAAGAAGACAGTCAGCAAGAAATGGCCGACCAAATGGGGCTCTCGCTAGCTGATGTAAAAGCAAAAGTTGACTCATTGCACGAATTCAATCCAATGCTCGGCCATCGTGGTTGTCGTTTGGGTAATACCTATCCTGAAATCACTGAGATGCAGGCCAGAGCTATTATCGAAGCTGCATTAAACCTCAAAGCAAAAGGCATTACTGCCAAGCCTGAGATCATGGTACCTTTAACCGGTACTCATGCAGAGATGAAAATGCAAGAGGAGATTGTACGCAACACTGTTAATACAGTTTTTGAAGAGCGTGGTGAAAAAATCGACTATATGGTAGGCACAATGATAGAGATACCACGTGCTGCCCTTACTGCCGATTTGATCGCTGAATCAGCTGAATTTTTCTCATTTGGAACTAATGACCTTACCCAAATGACCTTTGGCTACTCTCGCGATGATGCTGGCTCATTCCTCCCTATCTACATCGAGAAAGGACTCCTGAAAGAAGATCCTTTCCAGGTTCTGGATCAGGAAGGTGTTGGACAACTAGTTAAAATGGCAGCCGAAAAAGGACGTAAAACCCGTCCAAATCTTAAGGTTGGTATTTGTGGTGAACATGGTGGTGAGCCTAGCTCAGTTGAATTCTGCCATTCAGTTGGTATGAACTATGTTAGCTGCTCTCCTTACAGGGTGCCAATTGCTCGACTAGCTGCCGCACAAGCTGCCGCAAAGGAACAATAATAGCTTTGCAAATAAAGAAAAATGACTGTCTTAAAAGACAGTCATTTTTTTTTATCGTTTGTTTTAAATTACTTTGACTGATACAAAAACTAATAAATGGATATAATTATATCTATAGTTCTCTTCTTATTGGCCTACATATTAGGTTCAATCCCATCAGCAGTATGGATAGGAAAAATCTTCTATAAAAAAGATGTTAGAGATCATGGCAGTGGCAACGCCGGGTTTACAAATGCCATGCGCGTATTAGGTTTAAAAGCCGGTATACCTGTTCTCTTGATCGACGTAGCAAAAGGATTCTTTGCCGTTTACCTATTTTCCATATTCCCCGAAAGTGTGATATCGGATTTCAACACCCAACTGTTCCCAATCATTCTGGGTCTATTAGCACTCATTGGTCATATTTTCCCCGTACTGGCACAGTTCAGAGGTGGGAAAGGGGTTGCTACGGGAGCTGGATTACTATTAGGACTTTATCCCTTAGGCGCAGGACTTGCTCTTGGAACCTTCCTGATCGTCCTTTTTATCAGTCGCTATGTTAGTCTGGGTTCAATAATTGCC
>CAYUNU010000181.1:0-7176 GCA_964446195.1 uncultured Porphyromonadaceae bacterium
AGCATCTCCTGCTATTCCCCATGAGTTATATCTTTCGAAAACTGAATATATTGGTTTGATACTCAGTCCTATTGTGAATGCCGAGTCGAGTTTATATCCCCAAGATATACCAATGTTATACTCAGCTGCCTTAAAGCTCCCTGTTATTACGCCATACTCATTGGCTTCAACAAAATCGCCGTAGTTCATATAGAATATACGGGCGCTAAAAGAGCCAAGGTTTTCTGTTGATCTGGCGTAAGCGGCTTGTCCGTATTGTATGTCGGAGAAATAATTAACATAGCTCAGGCTAACCTGATTATGCATATCAGGATTAAGTAGTGCAGGGTTTTCAATTACCAGCGAGAGGTCGGAATAATTTGCTGCGGTTAGATTTCCGCTAAGCGCAGCTGATCTGGCGCTGGTAGTTAATCCGAGGAAGCCATATGTATAGCTTCCTCCAAGTTGAGCGAAGCTCTGCGACGGAAGAACTATGAATAGGGTTGGTATCAGGATTTTTATAAACCAATGCTTCATCATGGATGGCAAGATAATGATAAATTTAATAGACAAACGGAGGGTGGAAGACTTTAGTGTTTTTCATCAGGATGGATTTTTCTTTTTCTCTGACTAATTATCAAGCCAGCCATTACGAGTGCGATGCCAAATATTTTCCGGGCTGGCATTTCTTCTTTGAGGATAAAAAAGGACAATACAGCTACGATTACCGGGATGAAGTTTGTGAACACATTAGCTTTATTGATTCCGATTTCTCTGATTGCTATATTATAGAAAATGAAAGAGATTACAGAAGGGAAGATACCGAGTTTTAAAATAGGTGAGATGACCTCCCATGACCATTGTATTTCCATTGTCTCTTTGAGGTCGAGTATTAGGAAAAGGGGGAGGAAGAGCAGAGCGCCAATAACACTTTGCACCCAGATGATTGTAAGAGGATGATATTTTTTTGCCAGATAAAACACTATCCCCGAATATCCAACGGCGCTTACCACCGACATCATCATTAGGGCAACTCCGGCAATTGGTGCATTAAGGTTAAAATTTTTTCCAACTATTACAAGTATCACACCTCCAAAGCTGATTGCAATTCCGGCATAGTTGAACCAGGACAATTTCTCTTTGAAAAGCCAATATGCCAGAATGGGTGATAAAAGTGGAATAAAAGAGACTATGATGGCTCCCATTGTTGGGCTGACTATTTTCATTCCATTACTTTCCCCGACGAAATAAAGGAGAGGTTCGAGCAGAACGAGGATTAAAAAGAGTTTGTAGTCTTGTTTTTTTATTTTCTCAAATCTCCCGGAAACTAATAGTATTGTGCTGATGAAGGCCGAAGCCACTATTAATCTGAAGAAGACCAGGGCCATTGGCTCCAGATAGCGGAATGCTATTTTATACCATATAAAGGAGAATGCCCAGAAGCTCATGGCCAGGGTCAATCCTCCATAGAGATTTATTTTTTTCCAATTCATAAAAAAATCCCGACTTCTCAGCCGGGATTAGTTTTGGGTGGATGAGCGGATTCGAACCGCCGACCTCTGGAACCACAATCCAGCGTTCTAACCAACTGAACTACAACCACCATTTTTCAAAAGCGGTACAAATTTAGACAAATTCCTGAAAAAACGAACGGAATTCTTAATTTTGAATCAAATTCCTTTTAATGCAATTAATCGAAATAAATGATGGGAAGGGTATCAGTCTGTTTCATGAGGCAGCGCGTATCATTTACCAGGACGATAGTAATTGGGTAACACCTTTAAGGATGGAGGTTGAGAACACTTTCTCTCCCAGGGCCAATAATTGTTTTAGTAATGGGGCTGCTATCAGGTGGGTTTTGGCTGATGATTCGGGGCAATTGATTGGTCGGGTTGCGGCTTTTATCAATCACGCAAAAAACGAGAAGTTAGATTTCCCTATGGGTGGTTTAGGTTTTTTTGAATGTGTTAATGATCAGGATGCGGCTAATGTATTGTTTGATGCTTGTCGTGAGTGGTTAATTGAACAAGGTGCGAAGGGTATGGATGGTAGCATCAATTTTGGGGAGAACATGGTAAACTGGGGTGTCCTTGTGGAGGGGTTTATGCCACAGGCTTATGGAATGCCTTATAACAAGTCATATTATGGGGAGTTGTTTGAGAAGTATGGTTTCAGGGATTTTTTCCAACAATATAGTTATCATAAAGACTTGAATGAGCCTTTTCCGGAGAGGATTGTAAAATTTGCACAATATCTTGAAACGAGGCCGGGTTATACCTTTGAGCATTTCACTTTTAAAAATCACAAAAAATATATAGAAGATCTGATAGGTATATTGAATACAACCTGGGCTTCCTATATGGAAGGATATACACCTATTGAGGCCAGTGAGATTGAAGGATTGTTTGAGTCGGCCAAAGCATTAATTGAAGAAGAGTTTATATGGTTTGCCTACAAGGATGGTCAGCCCATTGGTGTTGTGGTTAGTTTGCCTGATTTCAACCAGATCCTTAAACATTTCAATGGGCGGGTTGGTTTGGTTCAGGTGCCTAAGTTTCTTTATCTCAAAAAGAGGAAGACTATTAATCGTTTCAGGGTCTTATTGGCTGGGATTATTCCTGAGTATCAGAATTCGGGTGCGATAGCTGCTTTATTCCTTCAGATGGTGAAGGCCGTTGAAGCCAAGCCACAGTATAAGGAGATGGAGTTATCATGGGTAGGTGATTTCAATGAGAGGATGATTAAGATTTATGAACAGATTGGTGGTATCAGGAAGAAGCGGCACATTACATATCGTTTAATTTTTGATTCTGGGATTCCATTTGAGCGCTTTACAAATGCTGGTGGGGACAGCAAGTTGCGTAAAGAAGTGGTAAAAAACAATAAATAGTAATTTATTATTTTGAAATTTAGCTAATTGTGTTTAATTTTGCACTCCCTTATGCCGAGGAATATTTTAATGCTGCATAATTAAAGAATAAAGACATGAGAAAAGGAATTCATCCGGATAATTATAGAACTGTAGTATTTAAGGATATGTCGAATGACTATACCTTCATGACGCGCTCAACAGTTAATACAAAGGAGACTATTGAGATGGACGGAAAAGAATACCCTTTGGTTAAGATAGAGATCTCCAACACATCTCACCCATTTTATACTGGTAAGATGAAGCTTGTTGATACAGCCGGACGGGTTGATAAGTTCAAGAAACGTCAGGAAAAGACCAAAGAGATCAAAGCTAGCAAGTAGCAGAGTTATCTTTACAGGATATTAGGCCGTCCCGATCATTGGGATGGCTTTTTTTGTTTTGGCATAAAGATTGACTTATGTATTTTCTTAGAATGAAGTTCGGGTAAATCTGCCAGATTGACCGAAATAGGTATAACTACCGACTTATTTAGTATTTTTAGTGACAACAAATCAGAAAGGGATTAATTGTGGGATTTAAAATAGATAGCTCAGATTTTATGAATTTTGGTGGTGATGACGCTGAATTTGTGCCGATTATAGCAGATTCTATAGAGGAAGAGTTGGACTTATCGGATGTTCCTGAGTATTTACCAATATTGCCATTACGCAACACAGTTCTTTTTCCGGGAGTAGTTATTCCGATCACGGTTGGTCGGGAGAAGTCGATTAAGCTTGTAAGGGAGATATACAAGGGTAAGAAGATGATTGGTGTTTTGGCTCAAAAGGACAATGAAATTGATGAGCCTGGTGCTGGTGATCTTCATGGGGTTGGTACGATGGCTCAGATTATTAAAATTCTCCAGATGCCGGATGATACTACATCGGTTATTATTCAGGGTAAGAGAAGGTTTAAGTTGGAGGAGATTGTAAGTGAGGATCCTTATTTGCGGGGTAGGGTTACAGGATTGGTTGAAGCCAAGCCACTTGAAGAGACGGATGAGTTTGAGGCGATTGTTGGATCGATAAAAGATTTAGCATTAAAGATAATTAAGTCCTCATCCAATATTCCACAAGAAGCAAGTTTTGCACTCAAGAATATTGAGGGGCCTAGTTTTCTGATTAATTATATAGGGAGCAATATTGATATTGGGCTCAAGGAGAAGCAAGAGTTGCTGGAGATGGACGATCTTAAGTCTCGTTCGATTAGGTTGCTGGAGTATCTTTCTCTGGAGCATCAAAAGCAGAAGCTCAAGTTTGACATACAGGAAAAGGTCAAGCATGATTTGGATCAGCAGCAGCGTGAGTTTTTACTGAACCAGCAGATGAAGACCATTCAGGATGAATTGGGTGGCAGTCCTATTGATCAGGAGGTCAGGGAGTTAAAAGAGAAGTCTTTAAAAAAGCTCTGGTCGAAAGAGGTTGCCAAGGCATTTAACAAGGAATTGGATAAGCTTGGGAGGATCAATGCGGCATCGGCGGAATATTCTGTTCAGGTAAATTATCTGGAAACTTTTTTAGAATTACCTTGGGATTACACTACAAAGGATAATTTCAATCTCAAGCGGGCAGAGAAGATTCTCAACGAGGACCATACTGGTTTAGATCAGGTTAAGGAAAGAATTCTGGAGCATTTGGCAGTGTTGAAGCTAAAGGGTGACATGAAGGCACCTATTTTGTGTTTATATGGCCCTCCTGGGGTAGGTAAAACCTCTCTGGGCAAGTCGGTTGGTCGTGCCTTAGACAGGAATTATGTACGGATGTCTTTAGGTGGTTTAAAGGATGAGTCGGAGATACGGGGACATCGAAAGACCTATATAGGTGCGATGCCGGGTCGTATTGTTCAGTATATAAAGAGGGCTCAATCGTCCAATCCGGTTTTTATTTTGGATGAGATAGATAAGGTAGGGTCTGATTTTAGGGGAGATCCATCCTCTGCACTGTTGGAGGTACTGGACCCTGAGCAGAATAGTTCTTTCTACGATAATTATCTGGAGTTGGAGTATGATCTTTCCAAGGTACTCTTTATTGCAACGGCCAACCAGATCTCCTCTATCCATCCGGCTTTAAGGGACAGGATGGAGATGATTGAGATATCAGGATATGTGGTTGAGGAGAAGATAGATATTGCTCGTAAGCATCTGATAAAAAAGCAATTAAAAGAGCACGGCTTGGATGATAGGAGGTTTAGTTTTTCAAAGGATATTCTTGAATACATTATAGAGAATCACACTCGTGAATCGGGTGTTCGGCAGCTTGATAAGAAGATTGCCAAGGTAGTTAGGCAATTGACAAAGAGGGTGGCGTTTGGAGAGGATATTCCCAAGAAGTTAACAATAGAGATCATTAAGGAGCTTTTAGGGTCTCCCGAAGTGTTTAAAGAAAGTTACCAGGGGAATGATTTCGCTGGTGTTGTTACAGGTTTAGCCTGGACAGAGACTGGTGGTCAGATTTTATTTGTTGAGTCGAGCTTAAGTAAGGGTAAGGGTACGCTTACTCTAACTGGGAATCTCGGTGAGGTTATGAAGGAATCTGCCATATTGGCTTTGGAATATTTAAAATCGCATTCGGATAAGCTGGGTCTTGACACGGATATTTTCCAGAACTGGAATGTTCATGTTCATGTTCCTGCGGGTGCAATTCCTAAGGATGGCCCATCTGCTGGTGTTACTATGGTTACCTCTTTGGCATCGATGTTTACTCAGAGAAAGGTTAAGAAAAATCTTGCCATGACTGGCGAGATCACCTTACGTGGGCGAGTGTTGCCGGTAGGTGGTATTAAGGAGAAGATATTGGCGGCAAAGAGGGCTTCGATAAAAGAGATAATTCTTGCTGAAGAGAACAGGAAAGAAATTGAAGAGATCAAATCAGAATATCTACAGGGTTTACGTTTTCATTTTGTTCGTACGATAAAAGAAGTGTTGGATATTGCATTACTGAAACAAAAGGTTGATGATCCTTTAAAGCTGGATTAATTTGCTTAAAGCAATAACAAAAAACGTTAAAATGGATGAGTTGTCGGGGCTACAGCTCTTTCAGCTTATTCGTTACGGGTCGTTGTTATTAATAAGTATTGTACTGGCCAAATCAGGATTAGATCTTGTTTCTTTTGGTCGCTATGAATTTCTGATATTAATTACCGGGGCAGTTAGTTTCTTTTGGCTTACAGGACTTATTCAGTCTTTGCTTCCTCTTTACAAGAATAGCAAATCTTTTCCATCTATTGCAGGTTCTGGCGGCAAGTCGCCTGAGATATTCAATACTTTTATTCTTTTATTAGGATTTTCGCTCCTTGGGGCTCTTCTGGTAATATTTGCAGGAACGGCATTTCCGGGGATTGTGGAGGATAAATTTCATCCCTCTTTAGTTCCTTATCTGGCTGCTTTCATTGTTTTTCAGACGCCTTCTTCCTTGATAGAGTACATCTATACTTTGAGGAAGGAGGGCAAGAAAGTTGTGTATTATGGAATAATGGCATTTGGGTTTCAGTTTTTAGCTGTATCCATTCCAGCCATTATGGGTCTGGATCTTCAATGGATTCTCACAGGGCTGGTTGGCAGTGCATTACTGAGGTTTATTTACTTATTAATCCTGATGTCAAAGATAGCTCTTCCAGCATTTTCCCTGAGATATATGAAGGAGCACTTGCGTCTAGGGGTTCCCATAATACTTTCGGTTTTGCTAAGTGGGTCGGCACTTTATATTGATGGTTTTATTGTCACCGGCTATTTTGATGAAGAGGTTTTTGCTGTATTTAGGAATGGGGCAAGAGAGCTTCCGTTGGTATCATTATTGGCACATGCAATGAGTAGTGCTCTCGTTCCTCAATTCAAGGAATTGAATCTTAATGAGGCTTTGGCAAAAATCAGGGAGCGCAGTGTTTCTCTTGTAAATATTATGTTTCCCTTGAGCATATTATTATTGGTTTTTAGTTATTATCTATTTCCAGTTTTTTATGATGAGAGGTTTATTGATAGTGCTGGTGTATTTAACTTATATTTATTATTGGTTGTAACGCGGCTACTTTTCCCACAGACTATTCTTATTGGATTAAAAAAAACCAAAATTCTCGTTTATGCATCAGCAATAGAGCTGCTTCTTAATGTTGGGTTTAGTTTGGTTTTGGTGAGGGTATGGGGAATCAGAGGGGTTGCTTTGGCGACTGTTTTGGCGTATATGATAGAGAGGGTTTTTCTTATCGTTTGGTTACGGATTAGGATGAAAATTTCACCTGGGAGATATATTCATATTGGGAAGCATATTTTTTGGAGTGTCCTAATTATTGTC
>CAYUNU010000182.1:0-7143 GCA_964446195.1 uncultured Porphyromonadaceae bacterium
ACCTTAATGTGACATCATAGGCATACTCATCTTCACTTAAAGTATATTTCCCGTACTTGCCCTGAGCTCCCGGATCAGGGCCGCCATGACCAGCTACCAAATAGAAAGTAGCTCCCTTAAGTTCCTGACTAGTAATACTGACCTTCTCATACTCAGGTCCAAATATCTTATAAGTGCGAGTTAAGGCTTCCTGCCCAATAACAATTTGGGCCAGACAAAATAATTGGATAATTAGTAATAGGCTCTTCAAAACGCGTCGAAAATAGTAAAATTCTTGCCGATTAAGACCTTTATAGTCCCTTTTTCATTACAATTTCAATACCAAAAGGTTTTAATAAAAGAATACCAGGCCCTAGTTTAGTCTTGTTAAATCTTAATTAAAAATCTAATTTCAACATCATGAAAAATTCAGTAAAAATTACAACAAGTATCCTGATTTTATTCCTTTCCATCACAAGCTTTGGATATGGACAGGAAGAAGTGAAAATCAATCGCAGAAAAAATCTTTACTTTAAAGGAGAGTCTGAAAATGCAGAGGTTAAAATCAACTCTACTAAAGATTATAACTACCTCAATATTAATCTTAATTGTAGCCTTTCAGAAGGGAAAGTTACCATTGAAATCATCAACCCAAAAGGTGAAAAACAAGGTACATTTACAATTAAAACTGACGAAGCGCCAATGGCTGGAAAAAATACCGAATCAGATCAGTCGGTCAATGGCTCAATGAGTAAGGTCTTCGGGAAACCAGTATTGGGAGAATGGATAATTAAAGCAAGTCCCTCAGAAGCTGCTGGTAGCCTAAATATTATGATTACTCAGGGCTTTGAGCCAAGAATAGATTTGATTGATATTAGAACCCTTAAGAATCAATAAAAGGAATGCATCCGCCAAAAATATTTTTGCTTGCCGTGGTACTCCTGTTTCAAACAGGAATATGCTCATCTGGTGCTACCGCCCAAACTCACATCAAAGGAAGCATAAAAATGGACACTGCCCTGTGGACCCCTGTCGCCTACCTGTCAATAATTAGCGATTTCACCCAGATGAATACAATGTCTTACTCAACAATAATTGAGCGTGTCGATATAGACCAGTCTGGAAATTATTCGTTCAGCTCCGAAATATTACCCCAGGAGGATCACTTGTATAGAATCCATTTCTCAAAAAAGAATGATCCTCCTGCTTCACTTATTATCGGCGGAAAAGAAGAAAATCATTTTTTCCTGATCGCTAACAATCACGTAGATATTGAAGTCAAATCAGAACAGGGACATAACCTCTTAAATAATATTTCATTTTCCGGTTATTCACCAAATATGGCTCTTAGGGAAATTGATCAGATAGCCGACTACCTCGATACTCTCGATTATTATGGCACTACCCTAAATCGCGAATTTATAAGCCTCGCCGTTCAGGAAAAATTAAGGACATATGCAGATACCTGCTCCCACCCTTTAGTATCACTTTACGCCCTGTATAACAGCGCTTTTGAATATGACTATCAAGCTAATCCCGACTTCTACAAAAATTATTTAAAGAAGTGGAAGAAAAACAAATCTGAGTATTTCTTAGCATTCAAAAACCAACTTCCTATTCATGATACCAGCTCTAACATATTAGGAATTATCCTGATTTTAGGAATCATCATCTTCCCCATAGCACTATTCCTTTACCGCCGTAAAACAAAAACTGTAAAGGTCCCCTTTAACTCCCTAACAGTGCAGGAAAGAAGAGTTTTCAGCTTTCTGCAACAAGGACTAACAAACAAGGAAATAGCAGATGATCTTGGAGTTAGCCTAAGTACTGTAAAGTCTCATGTGAACAACATATATTCAAAACTAAATATCAGCTCCAGGAAAGAGGTGATGGACTATAAGGAGAAGTGATTCTGTTCGTTTGGCTACTTTGCTATCAAATCGTATAGGCTGAAGCGTTCTGCTCTTTTCTCATTGTACAACCTTAATTTTTCCTGATGTAAGGGACAGGGTACGAATCCCGGCATATCAGCCCTTGGAGTTGCCTCTAACCTCCGGTTGCCTTCCTCCAGGATAGCAATGATCTCATTCCGGGCTTCTGTTGAGGTAACATTTTCCAGTAAAGGACTCAAGCCTGGCCTTTCGAATGAGAGTTGGGGTCCAAGTTTTCGTGTATAAGCAGCAAGACTGTTAAATTTAATGCCACTCAATTCCTCAATCCTCGTCATTTCTTCATTAGTAACAGGACTGCGGCCTGCATGATTATCAGGATAAGCCGATTCATACTCAGGATAATATACCCCATTGATATCTATCCAGGCATATATCCTTTCTAATTCATCTTCTGATAACTCAACATCAAAATGGCCACCTTCGATCACCTCTGTCAGCCTGCTGGCATTCGATCCCCAGCTTCGTGCTTCTTGAATATCCGACGGTCCTCCACCAATACAGTTCACAATCTTTTTAAGATGAAGATCAATATATGATGCATTGAAATACATGTTTTTGTCACCTGCCAAAATCAATTTTCCACCGGCTTCTTTACCAAAATCATGACATTTCACACAGTGCTTATCAAACACAGGCTGTACCTCTGTCAAGTAATTAAACTTCCTGGCTTCTCCCTTCCATCCACTCATTTTGTGGGGAGCTTTTCTCAGAGCCAAAGGCATACGATTCTGATTTACCGGAACAGACAAGCGGTCCTCGTGGCAACCTATACATCCATTAGTCTCGCCGGGCTGCACCATAGTCCCGGAACGCATCGACTGTACCATCTTCTTGTCCTCATCCAAAAGCTGCAAATACACAAAGCTACTGTGAGGAACCTCAAAATAAGCAGATCCATCCGCTTCAACAGGTACTTCCCCAAGAATCTTTTTGTTCTCAAAACTATGCCAGTTCACACCGGGAGCCTGCTGCCCCTGACCTCCCCAGGATGGATGAGTCCAGGTCTGCTTCGGAGGAGATTCAATCACCCTAACATACTTAACATCTCCCTTATCAACACCCTCCATGTGAGTACCTTCATAAACATTCTGTATGTAGAAAAACCCGGGAGCATCAGCGTAAACCCTCTTCTCAGGAAGTGCAGGTGGCTTAAACCTCGGCGCTAAAGGCATCGGATCAAAACATCCCTTACTATCTTCATGAATCAAGGTCTCTGTACCATCCATCCCAACAAGGAAAATACCCATTTTTTCATTTGCATCCTTAGTACCAACCGGATCAATTAATCTGGAAACCAGGAAATGATTTTCATCTATTGGATAAGGATCCTCATACCTTGTGTTCAATTGCATAAACTGATCCCAGTTCCCCTTACCAATCATATCGTATCCTTCCTCAGGCCATATTTTAATTACCGACTCTCTTCCATCCACACCTTTTGAACGATCTATTACCGCCAGTGCTCCCCAAGGCCTGTCGTGACAAGAAGAAAAAATACATAAAAGCAGGTTGCTCCCGGGGATTGCCCGCGGATCAATAATGCCACCCGGCGAATTAGTGTTATTACCATAATAAATAGCATGCTTTGTACCATCAGGAAAAACAGTCCACAAACCTTGAGCATCTCCAAAATTTCTATCTATATACTCCCATCTGTCATAAACAATTCTACCATCATTAAGAAGCGCAGAGTGCCCTTCAAACAATGTACTGAAACCCAATTGATTAACATTAGCACCATCACCATCCATGCGGAATAAATTTGCCATGATGTGACGGTTACACATACAATACTTAGTTTCCCGCGAAGAACTAAACATTATCCCACCATCAGGAAGATATAAAGGATCAATATCAGAAGATGCATTGGATTTTGTCAAAAAATGAAAACCCGACCCATCAGAATTGATCTCGGCAATACAATAATCCGATTCTATATTTTCCCTTAAAGAGAAAACAATCTTCTTTCCATCAAAAGAAACTTCAGGATCTCTGATTGAACCATCTATAGTCTCAAAAATTATCCTGATGTCACCAGCTTTAGTGTTAAAAGCTTTAAGAGCAGCACCCGATCTGAAACTGGCAGTGTTAATTTCCCCATTTTGAAAAATGGTAGCCGTATTATGATGATCCTTAGTGTATTGATCTCTCGCTACATACAAAATTTCCTCCGGGAGATCAAATTGCTCCGGTTTTTTCACAAAGCCAGTGAGAAGAGGAAGGAGCAATAGAGGAAGTACAAATCGGTAAAGTTTCATAGCAATGCTTTAGCCGACTAATTTACTAAAAAGTGCCGAAGATTGGATCCACAGACCAACCTCCGGCACAGAATATCCTGCAACTTAAATCTTGTATCTTTAAACTTGCAATTTGTATCTTGTTAAAGACCTATTTCCAATGATCCTTCACCAATTCAAACTCTACTGAACTGCTAAGCTCTCCTTTTGAAAGAACGACAGTATATCTGCCAGGCCCTGCTGATCCTGTAATCCAATCAGCATTTGCCATCTGTTCAGCCATCTGTTCTTCTGTATAGTACTCTCTGAAACGTTCCATCTGACGCTCCATCCTTTTTAGTTCCTGTTCAGTCCTTTTCCTGATCCTTTTATCATGATTCCATACAACTTCATTAACACCACCCTCGGCTTCCATTTCTCTATCAAAAATCACCTTGCCTCTGTTATCTAAAATCTCAAGCTTAATATTCTTATCCACTTGATCCGGGTTAACATAAAACCTTATTGGTGAGCCTGATGCTTCGCTTTCTCCTGCAAAGTTACTGGATGATGAGTTGTTTGAGTTTCGACCTTCATACAAAACCTTATTCTCAGGCCTGAAAAGATGATAGTCTCCCTCTAATTTAGAGTCACATAATTCTTCCAGATAGCTTATATCCCCAATCCAAATACTGCGTCCATGCGTACCAACAATAAGATCATTATCGCGAGGATGAATTTTCAAGTCTTCAACCGGAACATAAGGCATGTTGTTTCTTAAATCACTCCACGTTTGTCCACCGTCAATGGAGACGTGTATTTGCCTGGTTGAACCAACAAAAAGAAGCTTGCTATTCCTGGGATGCTCCCTAACAACACACAGTGGTGCATCCGGTAAACCTTCGGCAATAGATGTCCATGTAGCCCCGTAATCTTCAGTTTTCCATATTAAAGGCCTGAAATCATCGTGACGATAACCTGTAATTGTGACATATGCCATCCCTTCATTTTCATAAGATGCCTCAACCCTGCTAACCCAGTATCCGGGATGATCAGGGATGTTTCCGGTTAAATCGGTCCACTCTTCGCCACCATCCCGAGTCACCCAAACCTTGCCATCATCAGTACCAACCCAGAACACGTTTGGTGTTATAGGAGATTCAGACATAGTTACAATAGTACAATATTGAATATTTCCTGTTCCAGCAATTTTTACTTCATCTTGTAAAGTTAAATCAGGACTCATTTCCACCCAGCTCTCTCCCTGGTTAGTAGACTTAACAACCTTGTTACCACCGTGATAAATCGTATTTGAGTTATGAGAAGATATAACAATTGGGGCATTCCAGGCAAAACGATCCATCTGACGATAACGTATGCTTTTCGATTCTCCTGTTTCAAGATTATGTCGACTGATTGGCCCATTTTGAGATTCGTTATAAAGTATTCTCCAGTCGTTAGGATCTACTTCATTGTACATTCCATCTCCTCCTCCAACTCCAAACCAATCTTCCAAACTAATAGGACCACCATCCCTTTTTGTGCTTGGTCCTCCTACAGATCCATTATCTTGAAGACCCCCATAAACGTAATATGGATATCTGTAATCAAACCCTACTGCCACAAACTGCCCTACATCCTTAAAATCAGGATGATACCAATTTTTTCCGGCATCATAACTGATTCCCATTCCATGATCATAGCCAAGTATTATATGCTTAGGGTTAGCTGGATTTATCCATAAAGCATGATTGTCACCACCAAACCTGAAGGCTGTACTCCATTCTTCACCGCCATTTTTGGTTTCCCAAACGCGTATTCCAACGATGTAAACATGCTCGGGATCTGTAGGGTCAATTCTAACTTGCTGATAATAATATGCCGGGCCACCACCAATTTGGTCACCAACTTTCTTCCACGTTTTACCGGAATCATCAGAACGATAAACCTCGTCACCGATTTCCGACTGGCCTCTCTCTAAAGGCTGGCCATCTTCCATCAGCTTCCAACGATCCTTGGTCTTCATGCCTTCCACATTGCAATTTTCAACATTAGCATAAACGATATTTGGGTCGCTAGCCGATACATCAATACCTATCCTTCCAATCACTCCTTCGGGTAATCCGCCACCTAGCTTCTCCCACTTTTCACCTCCATCAAGAGTTTTATAAATAGCACTCTCCGGCCCACCAGCATTAAAAGTCCAGGGCTTTCTCTCCTTGTCATAAGATGCTGCATAAAGAACATCAGGATTACCCGGTTCCATCACCAGATCAACCACACCAATATGCTTCTTACCTCTTTTAACAGATAGTACTTTCTCCCACGAGTCACCACCATTTATGGTTTTGTAAACACCACACTCCTCATTATTTGAATAAAGAGGACCTTCGGCTGCTACCCATACAATATCAGAATTATCAGGATGGATAACAATGCGACCAACATGCTGCGAATTTTTCAAGCCCATATTCTTCCAGGTCTCACCACCATCGGTTGATTTGTACACTCCATCTCCATAATATGCTGTACGCGAATTATTTGCCTCACCAGTTCCAACCCAAATAACATCGGTGTCTTTTGGATCAACAGCAATATCACCTATCGATATCGCTCCAGCATCATCAAAAATTGAAGTAAAAGTCTGTCCATTATTATCGGTCTTCCAAACGCCTCCTGATGCTAATGCAGCATAGAATACTGTTGGTTGATCATCAACAATAGCAAAATCAACATATCTGCCCCCTTGTCGGGTTGGCCCTATAGACCTAAAGTGAACTTTTCCGAGAACATCTTCACCCAGCTTCTGAGCAAATGATTCAGGAACCAAAAGAAGGCCAATAACCATTAACAGGCATACCCGGCCAATAATCTGAAAGAAAGAGCTTTTCATTATTATCAAGATTGGTTAATAAACAGGTTTACGGAGCAATTTAATCAAAATGATCCTTACCCACCTAAGAGAGAACTTTTGTTTAACAAGATTTAACGAATCA
>CAYUNU010000183.1:0-7115 GCA_964446195.1 uncultured Porphyromonadaceae bacterium
GAAACCCGCAACCAGAAACCCGAAACCCGCAACCCGACCACTACTCCCTCACAACCTTAACCCAGTATGAATTTCCTGATGTGTTGGTCAGCCTGATCAGATAAACGCCAGCCTCATAGCTACCCAGATTGATAGCCGGATCTTGTGTATTACTCTGGATTACACCGTCTTCAATACTTTGACCCAAACTCGACAGAACCTTATATCGATACTCATTCCCCGACGGGATATCAAGTTTCACCCAACCATCAGTTGGAATAGGATATGCTCTGATATTCTCATCCAAGCCGGATATATCTACTCCGGAAGTATTCCCATTACACCCTGTAACACTTATCTCAGCGGCTGAAGCCCAGGCTCCACCATTAACTTCGGAGATAGCTTTTAGTCTCCAATATCTTCCTGATCTCGTTTCGGGTAACTCTACGGTTTTTGGTGCAGCATTATTTTCCCATTCACCTGCAACAATGGCATGTCCCCAATCATTTACATCATCACCAATATAGAATTCCCATTTCTTAATCCGTCCGTTAACGCCATCTTGCCGAGGAAGATAAGTGAATCTGTGTATAGAATAGCGTTCACCCATGTCAACCATAATGTCATGAGGATAGGGGTCGGTACCGGCACTCCAGCTTGTATGCCAAATAGTGCTCGGATCACCATCGATAGCCATAACACCCAGCCCGGGGTAGTTTTTCTCCTCACTATCAACATACACCAGCCTCCACGCATCGATAGGAACCACTGCGGGGTTATTGCAGTCACTAACCGATGGGCAGGTAGTAGTAGTGACCATATCTGGTATAGTCTTGCTGTACTCACCCCCCCCAACAGTTACAGTAAGAGTAACTGAATAGGATCCCGGAGCTCCTAAAACAACTTTTGGATTCCTGATGTTGACATCACTTATAAAAGTAGGTTCCGGACTGATGTCCCATTCCCAGGAGGCTCCCTCATGGTTAAGAATGGAGTGATCATCAAAATGAATTGTATCCAGCATGCAGTTATAATTGGGCCTTTCAACCCATGGATTGACGATAGGCTTGAAATTTGGCTCTTGCAAGGTAGATTCCCAAACACCGCCATTACCTCCAACCCTCATTTTACTGTCTCTGAAAAAAGGCAAGGCAAGGTTAACATCCATACCGGCTGGGTAATCCCTGCTAAAATCGGCCCAGTCGTCCATCTCCGCAGTTCGGTAATAAACCTTAGCCGGCTTACCGTTTTTAGCGTTAGTAAACAAATAAAGCAAATCCTTACCGTCTTCAGTAGGCTGAACAACAACATTTTTGGTGTATTCCTGAATTGAGCCTGTCCAGTTCGTCCAGGTATCACCTCCATCTTCCGACATAAATACTTTTCCAATATCCGACGACCATGTCCCATTGGATAAACAGGCATATATCTTGTTTCCATCAAAAGGTGATATGGCAAAAAACAATTTCCCTGTCCAGCTGGAGGTACCATTGGGACTCCTGGTTAGCGATCTTTTCATAGACCAGGTATAGCCACCATCTTCACTTTTATATAAACCTCTACCCACAACATCTGCATATAAAATATCAGGATGACTAAAACTAATTTGCATGTAACGAACCTGACCCGAAAAAGTGTAAATGCTTTCGAAACTAACTCCCATATCTGAGCTTTTCCATATGCTGTTTCCTTCACCCAGGTAAATCACACCATAGTAATTTGGATGAGCAACGATGTTACCTCTCCTGCCACCATACTCTTCCATATTAGGGTATTTACTGAAGATGAAACGTCCTTCAGGCTCACCCTCCGCTGTCTTCGGTAAAATCCAACCACTGCCAATATCAGAAAAAGCTGCATGGCGACTTTTACCTTTTATCACCCAACCGGTTGGGGCCTCTGCTCCACCCATCCTAAGAGCCTTATCATTATAGAAATCGGCCATTGCTGTGTTACCATTATGATACCTTCCACCAACAACGAGATCCTCGTTCCAGCCCTGATCGAAGCCCCACATATCTGATCCTATTAGCCCATCAACATGGACAGAGTAATTGGATGAGGCTACAAAATTATCAGAGGAGAGGTTCATCCCACCGTCAGTAGCTACCCAGGTCTTACCGTTGGGAAGCATCTTAATATCTTGTATATCAGGATGTATACTGAAATCACCACCATAGCCACCAACCGGAGAGAAGTTAAAACCTCCATCCGTTGATTTGAACAAAGTGCATGTTCCCCAAAAAACAATATCCTCATTTACAGGCGAAACAGCCAATACATAATCGAAATAACCCTGACCAGTGGAGAAACCACCCAGTCCTGCAGTCGACCGTGGCTCACCCTTTTTGGTTAATTGCCACGTCCAGGCCCCTTCATCATGAGTACCTTTGTAGATATAAGCAAACTGATCACCACCCTCTGCAACCAACATAGTCACAAAAACAATATCCGGATTAGCCGGAGTTACCGCCATGAGTCCTCCACTATGGTTAGTGTGATCCGCAGGAAAATTCTCATCCGAAGCAAAGGTGACTCCTCCATCGGTAGATATAGCCAAACTGAACTCGCTTCCTGAGGCTGAGCATATACCGTATATAACATCACTATCATCAGGCTTTATCTCAACATCCCAGGTGGCTTTAGTCCACCGTCTTTCCCATTGAACACCACCATCCGTACTGATGTATAAGCCCTCATTAGCCGCAGCAATGAGCTTATCTGGCTGACTATAATCAATGATGAGTCGGGTTGCTCCAAAAAGCTGTGAGCTTTCCAACATAGGAGTCCAGTTAATTCCGCCATCAGTAGTTTTATGAATATTCTTCCCTGCTGAAACATAGACGATATCAGGATTATCAGGATGAATAGCAACAGCTGTAACACCACCTCCAAACGGGTAATTTTGTCCGGATATCTGCCAGCTCAATCCGTTATCAATAGATTTATTAACATAACCAGTTTCTGAACCTGCAAAAATGATGTTGTTATCGCTGGCTGCAACATCAAAAGAATAAACATTAACCTGCCAGGGACATGAGCCAGGCGCCTGCTGAGCACCGGAAGAGTTTAACCAGAATGTTTGTTTGGGACCAAGAAAACTCCAATTGGAATTATCACCAGAACCACTTTTTAAATTGGCTGATGCATTTTTTTGTGCATCATGCAGGTTTTTTCTGTACTGATCAAGATCAGGAGGAATAATAGTCCCATCATCCTGTACATAGGAATCAACAGCTCTTCGCCAAATCTTGTAATAACGTGTAAGCGGATTCTTCTCCTCGGGATGCTGAGCTATATAAGCCTTGTATCCTCTATCAATTTCATTAACATTTATGGAATTGCTATAAAGCATTTTCGCCCATTCAGGATAATTTTCGCTGTATGATGGCTTATAACTTTTTGTTATTCCTGGCAATTCATCATATTTGGTGAACTGAGACTGAGCCGAAACAAAGCCACACGATAGCACTGAAATCAAGACGATTAAGCTAAATCTAATAGAAGAATTCATTATCATAATATTTGCATTTTTAGGATTCGCAAATTAATATAAAAATTTTGCACAAGTGCGATGCTGGAGCCTCTTCTAAGAAATTCGAGAAAAAGAAAAAAAACATCTAAGTTCTATAATCCTGATTTTTTCATGAAAACAGGCCTGCCCTGGCCATCAAGACCCTGAATTATAATACTGTAGTTGGAATTTAAACGAGGAAAGGGCAAATCCAATCTAGTCTCATTTGAAGAAGATACCTGAACATTTGGATTCCAATACAAGCTTGGGTTATAAATATCCTCGGGAAGCCTGCTCCTCTCATCTCCTAAGTCAACATCTCCCTTCTTAGTCACAATCTCAATTATTCCACCAGCACTATCTATACCACCATATTTAAGTATCTCAGCAATTGAGGTATATACCTTCACAGATTCAACAGAAAAAGGATCAATGTCCTTCAGATAAGTACTTGAAGAGCCTCTGACAATCCCATCAATCACTATTAAAGCAGGTGGTTGATAAGAGATTGACGTCGGGCTTCGGAAATAGATCAGCTCTCCGGCCGACCAAACAGGTTGCAGCACCTTTACGATATTGAAAATAGGGGTTCCTCTTTCTAATAACCGGGCCACTATTTCTTCTTCTGTCAACTGCCCCGGAATCATTTGCAGCTTCTCTAATTCATTTTGGTTTGAAGCTAAAAAAGTATCGAAGACCTCACCCGAATTCATGATATATCTCTCGTTAAACTGGTCTGTTCTTAATACCGACAAAAGCTGCTGCATTGCACCCGGATTCTCACTGTCGAGCAAAGATTTTAATACTTCTGAGGATGACTCTCCCATATCAGTGCTGACCGGTGGGCTTAACTGCCAAAAGATCTTAGCATTAAGTTGAGTTATCATGAAAACATCAAAAAGATCCTGATCAAAACTCTCATTATCTGCAATATAATACTTGGGAAAAGGAGAATCATAAACTGCTGATCCGAGCAAAAAAGTTGAGTAGATATCAGGATTCGGCAAGCAATCCGGACTAACAATCTCGTCCACCAGCGCCACACTTAGAATAGCTGATCCTTCTTTTACATCAGGATAATTCATCCTGATTTTCACTTCCCCCTTTTCACTAAAGGCTCTGTCGGAAATAATAGCTTCTGCCTCAATAAGCTTGGCGTTTCTTTGGATGAAAACAGGACGTAGAGCAAATAAACCAAACTCATCATTGGCCAAAATTATGTTCATTACACCTCCGGGCAAATTTCGAGTTGGAACATTGATTTCCATATCTCCTTTCACCACAAAATTGTCTGTCCATACAACCCGCCCTCCCATTTCTGCAATGACACGGATCATTAGAGAATCAACATCATAATTGTATTCCGTATTTAAAATCAACCCATCATCAATTTGTTTAAGCTGAATATGAACCCCTTCGTCCTGTATTTCGGGAAGAGCAAACTCTTCCCCTGAGTCAAATGGTTCAGATAATCTCACAAAAACAGGATTTCCAATATCAGGAACAATGGAAAAGCTACCCAGACCAGCTATGCTGGTACTTA
This sequence comes from uncultured Porphyromonadaceae bacterium, assembly GCA_964446195.1. Lineage (GTDB taxonomy): Bacteria > Bacteroidota > Bacteroidia > Bacteroidales > UBA12481 > JAUVKA01. The sequence continues at coordinate 5,037 of CAYUNU010000183.1, forward strand.
TTTCCCCAATCTCACTATCATTGTCGTCAATAAGAACGCCCTTAACTTCTATTGGCTCACCCAATACATTTCTGGCCGTAAAGGCAATTCTCGTTTCATATCCTTCGATCAATTTGCCACCCTCAGGATAAAAACTAATTAATGAAGGCCAATTGCTAGTCGGTATAAGTATACTATTTGAATGGAAAACTCCTCTGAAATCGGCAGATATTTGGGCAGTAATTATTGATAAACCCTCCTCATCAGGTATCTGAAAATGAACTGTGGCTTCTCCTTTTCTATTTGTTTCTGCCTCACCGAAACGAAAAACATTGCCATTCGAACTAAATGAGTAATCAAAGGAGTAATTTTTAGCCGGTTTTCCTCCCTGATTAAGCATCTTGATATGAATCTCACTTATGTTACCCGGCGAAAAAACTTCATCAGGAATACTTAGAGAGATGCGCAAAGATGGAATTCTAGAATCTTTTACCATTATTTTCCTCTTCGCCAATCGCGGAGAAGCAGCAGCCAGGGAGTTTTCAGTGTAGGCCTTCAAGGTATATTCGCCCGCATTTAGCTCAGGATCAAGGAATATTTTACCATCGGCCATGTTACCATTAATCGGGTAGCCGAGGTGCTGAATTTCCTCTCCCAAATAGTTGAGTAAAATAATATTTAGCGCATCACTGCTTGCACTTTCTTCCCCTGATGAACGCAGATAGGCTTTAAAATTTATTTCCGTCCCGGGTGAATAGACATCTCTATCAGTGTGAATGAATATTATTTCCTCGGGGTGCCCGCTCAAGAAACTTTTATAAACCTCATATAAAGAAGAGTTGTTCCCTTGCCCGTAAACAAAAAACCCCATATTGCTTTTTACAAGAAATATGATGAAAACCAGTAGCAGTCTGGCCCAAATTTTGTTGTATTTCATTTAACAGATCTTGAATAGTTTAACTTGATTTTCATAATTTTACATGTGCCGGGGAACACTTTGTTGTAACAAATTCCAGACCAAAACGCTAAAAACGATAATATACAAAATTTAAGCTAATCCTAATACGGCTTATAAACCTCATGAGAATTCAACTAGCCTTTTTATTTATCCTGATATTGCCTCACACCTTCGCCCAAACTATTGAAGGACTGGTGCTTGATAAAGAAACGATGAAGCCGGTCATCAATGCAAATATTTATTTTAATGGGACCTACAAAGGAACCATGACCGACACACTAGGCTATTTTAGTCTGGATGCCAGCCAGCATCCTAATCAAACTCTGGTGATCAGCTCTGTGGGATATTTTTCTGAATCTCTTTTTGAATATTCTTTTGATGCGACAAACACTATTTTGCTGGAGCCCAAAACGCTGGAGATTGAAGAGATAGAGGTGGTTTTTAACAAAACAGAAGCCGAGAAGCTAAGAAAACTAGGAATAAAACGATTTACTAAAGAGTTTCTGGGCAACACCTATAACGCAAGAAAGTGTGAGATTCAAAACATTGAAGATGTGTACTTCAAATTTAGTGAGGATAGAAAAACATTTGAAGCTTTTGCCAATGAGCCAATTGATATTTATAATGGCTCCCTGGGCTATTATATAACTTATCATTTAGATTACTTTCTTAAAAATCAGGAAGAAGTATTCTACAAAGGGACTCACTTTTTTGTTGAAGATACCTCCAAAAGGAAGCGACAAACAAAAAAAATGATTCAGCATAGGAAGTATACTTATGAAGGTTCAAGAATGCATTTTTTTAGATCATTATATAATGAGTCATCTGTAGATGAAGGCTTTGTGATCCGAGACTCAATTAACAACATTGTGCTCCCGGATTCAATAGTCACAGATATTGAGAATCAATTACGATACTTAACTTTCAAAGGCAAAATGTGCTATTATCATTTTCCAAATATCAATATTAAAACTGATTTCATTGTAAGCTTCATGGAAGTTGAATCCGACTCAGTTCTATTCACAGAAAGGGGCTATTTCGACCCCAATAATGTGATTTGGTCGGGTAAAGCAGCAAAAAGGAGAGTTGGAGATCTACTTCCTTTTGAATATGATCCGGAAGAGAAATAAAACGTTTATTTC
>CAYUNU010000184.1:0-7109 GCA_964446195.1 uncultured Porphyromonadaceae bacterium
GACGGTGCGATTCTCGTTGTCGGTGCCAATGACGGTCCCATGCCGCAGACACGAGAGCACATTCTCCTTGCCCGTCAGCTGTATAATAGACATTAATGGGCAGGAATTCTTTGATGGTAGTTAATAGGACTTCCTGGAAATTATCAATTGGGATAAAGGGTATTATCGTGAATAGTACTAAAAGGGTTGGAAATACAGCAAGAAAAAAGTTGTAAGCAACAGCCTTAGCTCTTGTTGTTAAGGCTCCATTTTTCAGACCTCTAAAGAAGAAAGAGAGAACATCCCAAATGGCAACTTTGTCAAATCCGGGTAAACTGGCACGTCTAAAATAGACCACCACTTTTCGGATCATTCGATTGAAATTTGGATATTTTACCACTCTATTCATCTCAAATGGCTTTCAAACTCAAATCCAAACTGGAGATCTGATGTGTTAGTGCACCGACAGAAATATAATCCACCCCTGCTTCAGCGTATGATCTTATTGTGTTTAAATTAATTCCTCCTGATGATTCAGTTTCATATTTACCATCAATTAATTTTACTGCCTGCTTGGTTTCATCAGGAGAAAAATTATCCAGCATGATTCTATGAACGCCTCCTGTTTTTAATATCTCCAGGAGTTCCACGAAATCTCTGGCTTCAATTTCTATCTGCAAATTCTTCCCAATTTGTTTAAGGTAAGCTATTGTATTTTGAATTGCAGTTGCAATCCCACCTGCGTAATCAATATGATTATCTTTTATCATAATCATATCAAAAAGTCCCATCCTATGATTTTCCCCGCCTCCAATTCTAACAGCCTCTTTTTCCAGAAAGCGCATATTGGGAGTTGTTTTGCGTGTGTCTAGAATTCTAGCTTTTGTCCCTTCAATTTTTTCCACATATTGCGATGTTAGAGTTGCAATGCCACTCATTCTTTGCAAAATGTTTAAAGCCAGTCTTTCTGATTTGAGAATAGATCGACGAGGGCCGTTTAGGTAAAAAACAATATCTCCCTCTTTGATTACTGCACCATCATGGATTTTTACATCACAAATTAAGCTGTCATCAACAAGATTAAAAACTTTTTGGGCTACTTCAAGACCTGCCAGAACACCTTCCTGTTTTACAAGTAACTGGGCGTTACCTGAGAGATGTTCGGGAACACAGGCAATGCTGGTGTGATCACCTTCACCTATATCTTCTAAAAGAGCTTTACGAATAAAATCATCAAGTAAAACCTGGTCCATATCTTAAATATATGCTTTAAAAGTACAAAGAAACACAAAAATTCACCTGTTTAGCCAATTGATATGAGTCTTAGGGCAATGTTGAGGATGTTTTTTGTAATTTTCAGAGCCTATTTAGGCTTGATTTTTGTTCCTTAATAGTCATTTTTAATTGATTATGACCTTGAATTCCGATACAACTGTAAAGCAAGTTTTAAAATTGACTCGCTTTTTGTGGCTAGCAATATTGTTATTATTGTTTGCTGCATTTATTAGCAGGCCTGGATCAGAGGAATATGAATCACAAAGATATCTAAAGCAGATAAGTCGGAAAACCGAAAAAGTGCTGGGAGCATTAAATAAAGACCTTGAGTCGATTAGGGAATTGTTGGAGGGTTCAGATTTCAATTATCTGATACGTGATAATGATTATTATATTGAAGAACTGACTTCTCGGGGAGACTATTCAATTTATATTTTTGAGAAGGACTCTTTGGTTTTATGGTCTGATAACTCCATTCCCATATTATCTGATTATGCGTCCAATGGATTCAAAGATGGAGCTTTTTTCACATCCAACACCTGGGGTTTATGCCGAGAGGTAAGGGAGAATGATTACACTGTTGTTGGTATTGCACCTTTGCAGCGGGCATATCCTTATGAGAATAAATATTTATCAAATGATTTTTTGCTGGGCTCAGGAATTGCATCAGATTATACTGTAACAGGGATTACCGGGCCAAATGTTTTGACCGTATATGATGATGCAGGGAATGAACTGTATAACTTGATTCCCACGAAATCTGAGGGTTCAATGTCGGTCAAGGAAATATCTGTCATAATTCTGAATGTCTTATTGATTTTGGCGGTTTTACTTTTTATACAGGATCTGTTTGTTTATGGATCAAAAAGATGGAAAAGCAACTGGTGGTTGATAGCTTTGGCGGCTGACCTTATATTTTTCAGGTGGCTGATGATTAAATTTAGCTTACCGGGTCATTTATATGATACCTCTTTTTTTACTCCATTTAGCAACGGCACCTTATTTTTTGATTCGCATGGTGATTTGATAATAACTGGGATTTTTATTTTTCTTCTGGCGTTTAATTTCAGCAATTTTTTCATATTATATCCAAGCAAGATCAGCAAAGAAGGAGAATCAGTAAACCCGAAACTAATTGACAGCTTCACCATAGTTGGTTGGACAAGTGTTATTCTGGCATTTTTTGGTATGTCTTGGTTGTTTGAAAAGATATTATCTGAGAGGGAATCTTTGTTTGAAATTCATAAGGTGCTTACAATCAGTGTTTACAATATATCTGATATGGCGTTTTTTGTAATTATTTTAGCTGCCTTTGTCTTTTTTGTTAGAACAATTATTAATCAATTGATACCTCATTACACCCTTTTGCGGCTATTGCTGGTATTGACGGTAAGTTTGGTTATAGTTATACTCTTCAGTAGGCTTTTTTCTTATATTCCACAGGCTTTAGGCTTGGTCCTTTTTCTGTTATTAGTAGCTGTTTTTAGCTTAGCTGCATACAAAGGGCAGGAAAAGCTTGATCATGCTTATTCAGTAATGGTAATATTATTAGGCTCGGTATTTCTGATCCAGTTATTCTACTCAACTAATCAGCAAAAAGAGAGCCTTGTAAAAAGCCAGGTGCTTGATAATCTGGCGAATGAACATGATCAAATAGCAGAGATGTTATTTCCCAGGATTGATGCAGAAATTTTGGATGATAATGAGTTGGCTCAGTTGGTTCTCAACACATCAATATCAGAGAGTTTTATTGGGTCATATGTGCGTTCAAATTATTTTGGTTTTTATTGGAATCGATATGTATTTAGCGCCAATCTCTGTGACTCAATAAATCCGGTTTCAATAATATTGGAGGATAGAGAGGAGCCATGTCTTAATTTTTTTGATGGACCAATAGAATTAGCGGGAAGACGTATAGCAGGAACTAGTTTTTACTATCTGGATAATTTTGATGGATATATTAATTACACTGCTAAGTATCCATTTTATAATCAGGATAGCTCTAATGTAATCCATTTGTTTATTTCTCTGGACTCGAAACTGCTACCACAGGAATTAGGGTACCCTGATCTTTTAATTTCCGGAGCAATTAATCGTCGCGACAGCATGATTCAAGGATTTTCTTATGCTAAATATCAAGATGGTAAGCTGGTGAGTAAGGCAGGAGAGTATGTTTACAGTATGACTAGTGGGAATTATCCGCAGGAAATTGGTAGGATTTTTTCTTACACTGAGGACAATTATGAGCATCAGATATATAAACTTAATTCTAATCATACAATTATACTGAGTAGTCCAAAATTCAGATTATGGGATCATATTTTATCCTTTTCCTATGTATTTGTGCTTCTATATATTCTATGGCTTGTTGTGTCATCGATTTATTATTTTCCTGATCAAGTGAGAGGTCCGGATAGTGGCTTGAAGAGGAAAATTGAATTTATTATGATCAGTGTTTTTCTAGTTTCTTTTGTTCTGATTGGTACTGGTATGACTTATTATATTATAGGTCAGTATGATAAAACCAATAGGAAAAATATTGTAGAGAAGACACAGTCTGTTTTGATTGAATTAAAGCATAAATTAAATGAAGAACCAATATTGAATGCTGAGTGGAGTTCTGAATCATATCCATCATTAGGAGATTTGCTGGTTAAGTTTTCCTTTGTTTTTAATTCTGATATCAACTTATTTGATCCTGATGGTGAGATTATGGCAACATCCAGACCTGAGGTTTTTGACAGGCAGCTAATTAATAGAAAAATGGATCCATATGCTTATCATGAGCTCTCTGTTCATGATAAAATGGAATTTGTTCATTTTGAGAAGATTGGTAAAATGGGATATTGGTCGGCTTATGCACCGTTTTACAATATTAACAATGAATTAATAGCCTACCTTAATTTACCATATTTTGCCAAACAATCTGTTATCCGGCAAGAGATATCAACATTTATTGTGGCTATTCTCAATGCATATTTTCTCTTAATTTTTGTTGCAGTGCTATTGGGGGTATTTCTTGGTAACCAAGTAACTAAGCCTTTGAGATTACTACAGGAGAAATTTACCAAGATGGAACTTGGTGGTTTAAATCAGAAAGTTGACTATAAAAAGAAAGATGAAATTGGAAGTCTTGTTAAATCATATAATCGCATGGTTGATGAATTGGAGATAAGTGCAGGAAAGCTGGCTAAGTCGGAAAGAGAGACTGCCTGGAGGGAGATGGCACGGCAAATTGCTCATGAAATCAAGAATCCTTTGACTCCTATGAAGCTAAGTGTTCAACATCTTCAGAGAGCATGGAATGATAAAGCAGAGGATTGGGAAGTATATTTTAAACGTGTAAGCCAAACTCTGGTAGAACAGATAAATTCATTATCGGCCATTGCAGATGAGTTTGCTCAGTTTGCCCGAATGCCTCAATCCCATTTTAAGGTAGTTGATATTGTTCACCGTGTTAAAAAGAGTGTTGCGCTCTTTGAAATATCGGAAGCAGGCAAAATTGAGGTATCCTGCAGCATTGTTACACCTATCCCTGTTTATGTTGACGAAGAGCAGTTGCAGCAGGTTTTCAACAATATATTAAAGAATGCTTTTCAAGCTACTCCTAAGTCGCGTAAACCTAAGGTAATGATCAATATAAGGGTTGATGGCTCAGAAGTATTTATTTCATTTACTGATAATGGGAGTGGTGTTAACGCGGATATTAGTGAGAAATTGTTTCAACCTAATTTCACAACAAAAACCAGTGGGATGGGTTTGGGTTTAGCTATTTCCAAGGGAATAATTGAATCATCAGGAGGAAAAATATGGTACGAGAAAAGCGAAGGGGAGGGAAGTACTTTTTATATTAGTTTGCCTATTTCAAAAAATTAGATTGTAATAATCTAAAAAACAATCAGTGAGCTTGTATCGGTATTACTGAAATTGAAACTTCGGTCTACCAATTTGAAGTAGTATTTAAACTCCGTGAATCGCAGGGGTATCAGGTCGCTGAAGCCATATTCAATTTCTACAGAAACATTTGCAATCAATGTTTTATTTTGCCCTTCTGGTGTCAGGTCTGGGATTCTGTAATTTCTGGGAAACTCATTATCCTTTACTTCAACAAATTCCTCACCTTTTTTCTCATATTCTATAATAAAAAGATTGTAATAATAGGCACTGTCGCGGCTATAAGGACCAAGTGTGTCATATTCATTTAATCCTATATCTCCATCACCGTCAATGACTCTGAATTTGAGAGTTACATGCTTGATTTTATTATCCAGGACATCCATAGAGTCCTTGACAACAGCTTCCAGAAATTCTATCTGGGGTTCATCAGGATAATTTTCAATTTTTTGGCATTGGGGAAATAAAAATGAAGCCAAGACAAGCACAATTGATATTTTCCAGACCTTAATCATTTTTCTATTTTTTTCTAAAGTAAAGTTGAAGGGGTACTCCTTTAAAATTAAATTTCTCTCTGATACGATTTTCAAGATATCTTTTATACGGATCTTTAATGTATTGTGGCAGATTACAAAAGAAAGCGAAAACCGGGGTTGGGTTAGGCAATTGGCTTGCATACTTAATCCGGATAAATTTTCCTTTCACGGATGGGGGTGGATTAGATTCAACAGCATCCTGCAGAAGGTCATTGAGCTTTGATGTTGCTATCTTTTGTTTCATATTTCCATACACTTCAACAGCTGCTTCAAGGGCCTTGAAAATTCTTTGTTTGGTTAGGGCGCTGGTGAAAATAACCGGGACATCGGTATATGGAGCAATCCTGTTTTGCAATTCTTTCAGGAATTCATTAGTTGTCTTATTATCTTTTTCGATAAGATCCCATTTATTCACCAGTATTACCACTCCTCTATGATTTTTCTGGATCAGTCCGAAAATGGTTATATCCTGTGATTTTATACCATCCTCGGCATCGATCATTAGCAGGCACACATCAGCAGATTCTATGGCTCTGATAGACCTCATGGTAGAATAGAATTCAACATTTTCCTTAACCTTGGCTTTCTTTCTAAGTCCAGCTGTGTCGATGAGATAAAAATCCAGTCCATATTTATTATATCTGGCAGGCACAGTGTCTCTTGTCGTGCCAGAAATTGGGGTCACAATATTTCTTTCCTCATCCAGGAGGGCATTTATCAGTGATGATTTACCAACATTTGGCCGGCCAACAATTGCGAATCTCGGCACGTCTTCTTCCGTATCGATGGGGTCATTATCAAATGTTTTAACCAGGTCGTCCAGCAGGTCACCTGTCCCGCTTCCATTAATCGAAGATACCGGATAAAGTTCACCCAAACCCAAGGAATGAAATACATGTGAATCGATAATTCTATCGGAATTATCCACTTTGTTAACAACAACAAATATAGGTTTTTTAGTTTTTCTGAGAAGTTTGGCCATTGTGTCATCAAGATCAGTCACTCCTGCTTCCACGTCTACAACCAAAAGTATACTCTGGGCTTCGTTAAGTGCCAGTAAGACCTGTTTTCTTATTTCTTCTTCAAAAACGTCTTCGGAATTATTTATATAACCACCAGTATCGATGACTGAAAACTCTTTCCCGTTCCATTCTGATTTTCGCTTTTCTCGACTCAGTAAGGCGATTAAACAGAGTTGATTTGCCTACATTCGGCCTTCCTACTATAGCTACTATATTTCCCATATTTAGATATTTGTTACATCAAAAACCGGGCCTTACTGGTCGTACCCAAAAGATCTTAATAATCCAGGTTTTTCCCGCCAGTCTTTAGACACTTTTACAAATAATTCGAGATGAACCTGTTTGTCGAAAAATGCCTCTAAATCTTTTCTCGCCTCAATTCCGGTTTTTTTCAAGGCAGCTC
>CAYUNU010000185.1:0-7078 GCA_964446195.1 uncultured Porphyromonadaceae bacterium
AACATATTTTTATGAGTCTATTTCATTTCGGCAAGAACCAAAATAGGATTGTCATCAATTTTAATTGAATTGAGTAAAACTTCAAATTCAGACTCCCTCATATTCGTCCTTTCTTTTTTCTGTTTGTATTCCTTAGAATCTCTATATTCAAATAGCTTTATTGGTTCAACTATTGAATAGTTCTTCATATTAGAGAAAAAACCAGTCAGTTTGTAATTTGGCCCATTGTCTAAATCATTAATCAAACTATTATTATCTATATCACTAATTTGCTTTGTTTGTGAGTTGTAGTTTAAGAAATGATGAGCTCCTTTTATTAATGTAAAAAATATATACCCATTTCTTCCTGGGTAAACATTCAAGATATTATTAAATTTATTTATATTATTATGGAAGACATGATCATCCTTTGATAACTCTAATGGCATTGGGTTCCTAGTAATGACAACTTTTGTACATCCAATTAAATCTAAATCTTCAGAATACTCCATAATTTCGGTGTGTGGGTGAGGAGAATAAATAATTCTACCATTAATAATCCTGAAACAGTCATAACTAATATCTAAGGATCTCGAGTTTCTTGGACCCAGATCTATTTCATTAATTACTTCCCCTTGTGTGTTTATAACTCTGATTCCGTGGTTTTGTTTACCATAGAACTTATAAACTAGATTACCATTCAACCAATTTGCGGTTCTACTTTTGACTTCCTTGTCTAACACAATTTCTCTCCTTAGAGATCCATTAATGTCATATTCTAAAATTTTTTTTGTCCTTTCATCCAACACTAAGATTGTTTCATCAATTGGATTTGTGAACAATTTGGAAATAGTAACATATTCACCAGGCCCTTTTCCCTTGTGATTAAATGATTTAATATGCTTTCCCGAATAGTTGAACACCAGTATTCTACCAGAATTACTCGCAATAATAATATAGTTGTTCAACGATTCAATTTGAATGGAGCCATTTGTCCCGAAAATACTCTCTCTATTTGTTTCTAATTTTACATATTCAATTCTGGTTGCAATATCACTGAGAGATTGATTATATTCTACAAGTCGATACGGGTTGATTTTAATAACATCATTGTGCTGAGAAATACTGTTCATAGGTAGCAGGAGACATATAATTGTGATAGCTATTTGCTTCGTGGCTACTAAAGTCTTAGTTTTCATTTTTTTGCCGGTTATAATTGCTTTGAAAAAAATAATTTATTTGTATTGTCATCAACTTCGAAGAGCCTGTTGGATCATCAATATTTTTAACAGTTAAAACTTGGTCAAAATATAATTTAGAAATTCATCAGTAAATTCAGGCAGTTCAGAATTTGGAAAATGAACTGACTCTATTTGATAATTGTCATTAAGAAGAAAAAGAAAGGGTAGACCTTCATATAGGTCGGTTTCTAACCCCAGTGGTTTATAGTTTAAGTTATACACTCTAAACTGAATGTCATTTATTCTAATAAAGGCTGCCAAATCTCGTAGTTTTGTATAGCTTGTCAACAGTACAATTTTTTCGTTTCCAATGATACTTCCAATCATTTTCAGTTTCTCTATTTGCATATCAACACAAGGTTGACAGTCAATTTCAGTATACTTGAAGAATAACATTCTTTTAAATATCATAACCTCTGCTAGTGAAGCTCGATTCTCAGAGATATCCATAAAGTAAATATCCTTTAATATTTCATTTTCAACAAGGTGTTTTAACCTAAAGTTATTAATTAAAGTTTGTCTCTGACTTAGAAGAGAGGTGTGTTCCAATTCTTTTTCTTCAAGTTCCATACTAATTTGAGTTACTCGAATACTCAGAAAGACTGCACAAGTGGAGATCAGAATTATTATTATAGTAATAACCAATTGATTGTAGCGCATTTATTGTTTAGGTGTAAAGATTAATACAAAAGGATTATCGCTCGGTTTACTCTCCTTTTGAAGAGATCATCTTCACAGACGGTGAGTTGAAATCAAAGGAAGTGGTTGATTGCAATACCGCCGGTCAGCTTGTCAAATAAAACATCTCAGGAAAATATTCCTTTGATTGGCCGATATCTTTCTCATCAGGGATCTTGCCATCTACTAAATTTCAAATGCTTTGTAATTCTTCCAAAAGCAAGCGAATCAAGTGATTGTTGATTGAGCCAGTATCCATTATAATCTACATGATTTATAGCAGCAAATACTCCTAAGCCATTGACGATATTTGTGGCCATACTGCTGTTATAGTCAGTTTGGTATTGCCTGCTGTTAACATAATCAACAAAAATAGGATCAGCATTTTGGAGAGAGAAATCGATGGATTTAAATTTTCTATATTTTACTGAATCCTTGTCAACTTTTCCCTTCATGATCTCATAAAACTTACTACCGTAAAGGAGAAACTCATGAATTGGTCCTAAACTATCTATTTGCCACTGTGCAAATTGACCAATAACCATTTTGTAATCGAAACTTCTTTCTTCTAAAACATCATTTGAATAATAATTATCGTAATGCACTGTCATCCTAAATTCATAGTAATAAGATGTATCCCTCCGCCATTCCACAAAAACTGGTTTTTCACTTAGCATTGATATACCAAATGGTCTTTTGCCCAAACTCATGTTAATTATAGGTGGGTAGGTAGGAATGGAGGTTTCTGAATATATGCTTGTGTGGATGGACGGAATATTGATATTCAATACCAATAAATGTTCTGTTTCACTTGTTCGGGGAGTATTAATAATGAAGGAATTAGTCTGATACACAATATTTGGCTTTTTAGCAAATATCCCATTCTCTTTAGATTCGATTTCAATTGGGAATAGTTGTCTTCTCTCATGACAGAATCCATCTCGTGTACGTATTTCAAGAAACACTTCTGCATCTTTAAAGTATAAGGAATCAGGTTCAGATGTCATTTCCATAACATTACCCTCACCAAGGAATGAACGGGTCAGTTTAATCTGATGGGTTGTTGAATGGGGGTCTATTATACCGTAAACTATTGGAACTGATTGTATATAGTCGATGTAAGCCGTTTCTGACTCGCAAGATGATAAAACTATCAGGAAGATAATTATTAATTTACTCTTCATACTTAATGCATCTTAATGGTATTGCCACCTTATCGTATAGAAGTCTCCCCCATGCAGGCTTCCACCAATAAAACGCAAAAGGAATATCCCGATTACCAGTGAAGGCAAAATCCATAATGTAATCTCGATTAACTCTAAAAGTATAGAACTCATGTGTAATGTTATCCACTGAAGCTGGGTTTATCCACCATTCAGACCAAGATCCAACTCCTATCCAATGATTAACAGTATATACAAACATACCGTTCATCGTCATATTCGCTCCCCACTTTCCCTCTGGTGATAAATATTGCCCTCTGTTATCTGACACCCAATAGTGATTGATAATCCATTTAAAATCATCAATTCCTGGTATTCTCCAACCAGGGGGACAAATTCCATTGATTGTATCTCCCCCATAATTTGTGATTTCATTCCAAGTATAATATGCTGTTTCTGGCTCTTCACTAGGGTATGCTCCCTTGTAGGTATAATACTCAGTATATTTGTTGTCAGATGGTTGATCAGTAGAAGTAATGCTATTTCCAAACTTAAGGTTTTCTGCCATCCACCAACGATCATTCAGAAATACTGTTTTATAGGATTTACTATCTCTTTGATCAATAAACACAGAGTCCTTGATTATATCTCTCACGATAACGTTTTTTGTAACGGAATCACTTACACCTTCAGAGTCTGTGATTAATAGAGAAACTGGATAAGTTCCATTCTTTTTAAAGCGATATGAAAATTTAGGGACAATGGATGGTTCAGTATCCCATATTCCATCATCGTCAAAATCCCACCTTTTTAGTAATCGCCATTGATCTCCCTCAGAATCACTTGAGCTAGAAGCATCAAAAAGGAAGGAACTAAGAGAATTACCCTCCTCTGGAAAAACAATAAAATTGGCAACAGGGATTTGATTATGATCCTTCCTACAACCTGTAAAAATCAGTATTACAAGCAAAATAAGCAAACCACTCTTGGAGTAGAAATTACTGAAAATGCAATATTGAAATACCTTTTTGCAATTCATATTCTTGTTTGTTATAAAAAATATTCCACACCAGAGATTATTGAATACTTACGATTCACATAAATATACTTACTTATTCAAAATGTTAAAACATATTTTGCAAAAATCGTTTTAACTCATCTTGGTCATTTGAAGCAAATAGTGCTTTCCTAATATTGTATTGATTAGATAACTTAAATAGAACTGACTCTGAAAATCTAAAGTTTAGAGTATTGTCTTTAGAAAATAGATAAGCTTCAAATTTTAAATTGTTGTTTTTAACAAAAGCAATTAATTCTCGGATATTTGATAAATCAGCGATAATAATAACCTTGTATTCATTTGGTATTACTTCACTGACAGTAATCAAAGTTTTTTGAACACATTCATAACAATTTCTCTCACTCACTAATATGACAAGGGTTTTATCCCAATCATTTTCTATCAGATGTAGCTCGGTTTTATTGTTGTCCAGATCAAGAAGGGTGATTTTCCCAACATAAAGGTCTTGAAGTGCAAAAATATTGGATTTTTCTTCCATCATTTTTTCTATTTTCATCTGTTGAAATAATAAATCCAGCCTTGTTTTTTCATTTGAATTTAAATTCCTCTTATTCACAAAAAGAGTAAGACCAATAAAGAAGATTAGCAACAAACTCAAAGAGCCAATATACAATAGGGAGGGGAATCTTTTCATCTTAATATCTGAATTATTGGATTTTTTGAATAATTAATGTTATCAAAAATGCTGTCAGAAGGTATTCCCCTCATATGATAAATAACTGGAATTTCCATTGGTTCATAAATTGAAACAATAGAGTTTTTTCGATACCCATTATCTAAACGTATGGGGAGAAAATTAAACCGATAACTTGACTTTTCGCAATTAATCCATAATCCCTGGAGTCCAAGCTATTAAGAATATTGTCACCTAATACAAAAAAATGTGCATTGGTTGAGTCCTTAATAAAAACCTCAATAACCTTAACTTCAAGCCTTGGTTGTTTTTCAGAAGAATGAAATGGATTTGTTATTTGATTAGTACCATGAGAGATATTTTCACTCTGATTTGAGGTGAGAATACAAATGTTTTCATTTCTATGATTACACACCCTTTCCCCGTTGATGTAACACAAATTACCCACAATTCTCACAGAGTCTCCAGGCAGCCCAATAACCCTTTTTACCACTTTCTTTTCACCTTTAGTAAATACAATAATATCATTTCTGCAGATTCTATATGACCAACTAATTTTTAATACCAAAACTCTTTCTGAATTTCTTATTGTAGGTTGCATTGAATTAGATGACACCTTATATACTTTAAATGAATGGCTAATTAGAAAAACAAAGAGGGCCATAGTCACTGTTATTATTAAATGCTTAGTTTTCATACCCCATTAGTCTAATGTAAAAATCGTGAGCTTGTGTTCACTTTATTAGCTGTGAATAAAATGTGGTTTCTGCTAATCATTAATCCCTCCTATCTAGTCTATTGTTGCACAGTTTGAAGATACTCAGTAGTATTAGCAAAAAAACAACTCCACCTGTTAACGCAATGGCTCTTTTTTATTTTATTTAATTAATTTGGTTTATAATAAAATTGATCCCTATGTTAATAACGTCACTCATGGTATATACCAGTTGCCAAACCAGAATATTAATGGTTTTTAGAAATATTTTTTAACAATTTTTGTAACCCACTGATTACCTGTGAGAAAAAATGTATTATTGAATTGGAGAATTTTGTTGTAGAAACGCAAATTTGCGTCTCTACAATCTGTGTTTGAAAATATAACGGAAAAAGATTATTAGTGGAACCGCCAGAATGATCCAATTATTTGTTTCTTGTGTATGACACCCTATTAAGCATAATCCAATAATCAAGTATATAAAAAGATATTTTGCATTCCCACTGTCTACCCTCATTCACCAAATTTTAAATTTCAGGTGGCTCCATTTTGGACTATTGCAAAGGGAGTCTAATGATTTTCGATCCAAGCGTAGTCCTGGTAAACTAGCAGATGTTTTAGTATGGAAGAAGCCATATGCATTTTCAATCCCTTGAATTGGATAATCTATCATTCCCTCGAAAGGGGACAGATTTGCCTGATATTCGCCATAGTTCCGCTTCGCCATAGTCATCTCGATATCTATAAAATTTAAAACCCTAGAGGAAACATTGTCAGTAAGATCCAGACCCATCATGATTCTATTAAATAATCGTTCTGGTGTTAAATAATATCCCCGATCACCAAAACCACTAGTTGTTCTCCATTCAATAATTACTTCCTTCCTGCCATTAGCAGAGAATTCGGAAACATAAACTTTAAATTTTATCTCCTTATAATTGATGGTCCTTGTAGGTGATATTGTAGCTGCTTTAACCATGAAGCTAGTAGTATTCTGTTGGTACAAACCTATTGTCTTTCCTTTTGGAAACTTTTCTATCCAGCCAGGGGAAAAAACTGGGCTTTCTGAAAAAAGAGTATCCTTTATATCATTAACAATAATTTTAAGGTATAGAGATGCTACGTTAGGGGCTCCATAGCCATAATAAGTTTTCGAAATCTCAATAGGCAAGACCTCCGCTAATTGATAAACATGATGGTTTTTACCAGTGAATTGTCCTTCGATTTTTGTAACATCAACTTTCTCTAATATGTATTCCCATTGAATAACTCCATCTGTTTTGGCTCCTAAAAATTCTTCAACATCAGAGAAGTACAGGGAGTCTTCATCATTGAGCTGCGCCCCAGCCCAATCGCGAATTATAAATGAACGTTCAACTCTAACACTTTTAATTGAATCGTATGGATCAATAACCGCATAAACAACAGGCATTGTTTTAGTCACCGGGGTAATAATATCAACCTCTGTTTCACATGAAAACAATATTAAGATAATTACGATTATCGTTGTTAATGCTATTCTCATTTTTTTATTTAAAAACTGGGAAAAGCAATCAATCATAATTTGTCAATTAAACATATTTTTAT
>CAYUNU010000186.1:0-7048 GCA_964446195.1 uncultured Porphyromonadaceae bacterium
ATTTTCCGGCTTGTCAGCCCGTATTTTCACCAATTTATCCTGATGTGTTAGCTGCAACTTACTTAAATAGAAAGCATCAGGAACCGCAACTCCCATTTCGCTCAAGCTTAGCTTACCATGTTTTACTTCGAGCTGATATTTCAAGCTCCCTGAGTTAAACTTTTGCGAATAGCTACCCCACCCTTCAGCACAGATGAAGGGTGCCTTGAAATCCTTCGGTGTGAGCCTCGGTTCAAACTCAATAATTCCCTTTGGACCATGATAGTTAAATCCGCAAACCGCTTGGAAGACACCATAACTGGCCATCGCTCTGGCATAATGATCTGAGCATTCAATCTCATTGTATGGGTTTCTTAAATGAGCATTATATCTATCATGAATTGCCCGGCTAACGGCCAAACCGTTTTGAAGAATATCAGGATTATCTATCCCCTCATAAACCATATGTGAAGCAGCCTGCCATTCGAAGCCACTCATGCACTCATTAAAATACATGAACTGCCACTGGTCTTCCCATTTATCACGCTTGCCCCCCTTCGGCCAGGTGCACATCAATAAGCCTCCGTCTCCAGCCATGGCATACCATCGCCCAGCCTTAAAATGCCTCCTGAAAAGCCCAACATCAGGAACAAAATTGTATCTCCAGATAGCCCTTAAGGCTGACAGCTGTTTCTCCCGATCAAAAACAGAACCCAAACCTACCCAGTGAGCCCATGTCTGGCCAAAAATCTGATCAATATAACAACCTGTACCTACACCAATAACATCCTTATGATCAGGATCCTCAAGCTGAATAAAAAACTCGCCATTAAATAATTCACGAATATTATCAGCTCCCTTCTCAGCAATAGTTGAGCATGTCTTAGCAAAAATGCCGTCACCCATTTCAGTCGCCATCTTTTCACCTGCCCTCAGAGCCGCAATATAAAGTGAGGAAATAAAACTGATCTTGCCATACCAGGATGCATCTAAAGTATTAGGCTGGGAACCTTCCAATATCCCATCCAGATTTATATCCTGATCTATCATATACTGGATAGATCTCCTTATTGCCTCCCAGTTCCTTTTTAGAAAAGCATAATCCACTGTCATCATATGTTCGCGGTAGGCACCCATTATCCTTCCACATTGCCCGTCGAATGCCGGACCCATGGAGGATTCCAGTAAAGCACGATAACCTATCTCCCCGTTATCTTTGAGAGCCATGCCAAAATCAACCCTTTCTCTTTGATCCCTTTCAATCTCGGGGAATAAGCGACCAACAGCCTGAGCATAATGCCAGACGTGGGTACATGTACCAGTACAGCATCCAATGCCTTCCCAAGCCCAAAATCGGCCATCCTTGTGCCGGTAACAAGTGGTAGTTGCTAACGTGGATGTATTTGCCATTGAGCGATCAAGCAACCAGTAAGGCAGACTGGAATCATACCAGGTTTCTACCCATTTGCGTGTTGTCCCTAATAGCTTATCCTGATTTTCAGCCAGATACTTGGCCACATCATAGGCCGAATCAAAACGAGATGCATAGTAGTGACCAACCTTCACTCCTCCAAAATCGCGGCCGTAAAAATTTGGGAAATACCAGGTGAAAGCGAAATCAATATCCCTTTCCTCAGAAGGCTCCAGAGTAACTCCAACAAGAATCTCTCCGGTAAGCTTATCCGATAATTGATTACTAATCGACTTCTTCTTACCGTCATTTTTAACATCAGGATTGATTTCTACATTTTTATTTGTCATCACAGACAGGCAGAAGGATCCAAAATCTCTTAGTTCAGATATCGGCTTACTCTCGGGAGGCGAATCGGAAAATACGATATGATCTACTCCGATGTTTCCCCATCCTGAATCACCCGCATCAAGAATTTCCAGTCTGGCTTCCTTACCCTCCCATGCAGCAGTATGGAAACCCGACAGCTCCATGGCATTATTATTTTTCCCTGTGGCAGAAGCTTTTATCTCACCTTCAATAATCAGGTTAATACAGGTTTTTCCCTCAATAGCTCCACCACCGATATAGAAATTGATATACTCCCTTTCAATAATGAAATCCCTACTTGTAAGAGTTCCGGTTTGGTGGTCCTTTTCCCCAACATCTCCACCAGGTGCACTAGAATGGCTATTCACAACCCTCTCTCCCTTGCCACCTACATCACCCTGATAATCCAGTATATCACTCCTCAACACCGGACCATCACCAAAAGAGGCTCCTGTGGTTTTCCAATCTCCATAGCTCTCAGATTCAAAATCCTCAAAAACAATATCTTTTCTTCCAGTACTTTTGTTGATAGGTGCAGGCAGAGCTTCACAAACTAAAGAGGAGAGCTTCCTGTTTTTAAGGATGCTGTTTTTTCTCCTGCCTTTATGATCCTTTGCCGAATCAATGCAAACCGGATTTTCAACATACCCTCTAAGGATGCAATCAACTTTGGCTGTTGAACGATTTATCAGAGTGTAACTCATAACAGTTGCCGGCAGAGATGACTCATCGGCATCTAGTGGGATAAAAGGCGAAAAAGCCTCCAGAACAACTTCAAGCGGACAAGCGGGATCACTATATTTAATTCGAGCCATGGGATACCTACCATCGAACTCAACCTTACTAAAACCTGTTTGATTTAAAGGCCTCACTTTATCACCTATCACTAGTTCAAAGCCCTGCTTAAAAGGTGATTTTATAACAGCCGGCTCAATAAAGTTAGCCCCATCTCTATTCCTGATTGTCTTACCATCAAGCTCAATACTTTTCGCTTGTATACCCTCCTGATCCCGGTTAAAAATATCCCAAAGCCATAATTGACCATCCCCCGACAGATAAACTGTCCCGGCAAATAACCCACCCACAGGCATTCCTATGTGATTTAAGGCCGTAGGCTCAGAATAGGTTCCCTTTTCCCCTCTGGCAAAAAGCGATTTAACCCACTCCGGATCAAGCTTTTTGTCGGCTGGGATATATTTAAGATAGTCGTTCTCAGTGAAAGGACCCGCAAACAAAGGCATCCCCGGAATCATCATCATCGAAGCTCCCAGAGCAGTAGTTTTTAAAAAATCCCGTCTGTCGATACCAGATTTGTTGCTATTACATGAGCATCCAGAGTCTTTGCAGTTATCCATTTTTTTGTGATTAAAGAATTTTGAATCTTTAAATCTATACAATTAGAAACTAAATACCACCCGAGCAAGGGTGAAAAATATATATCTTTGCACCCTTCAAAAACAATCTCAAAAAGGCAAAATGCTTATTCTCGATTACCCCTATGTATCACACTATTTGCAAAAAAGTATAGCAGAAGCAAATATCCTCGTAATCCAAACAGATGCAGTGCAGAAGCTGTGCCCTGGAATTGACTTTAACTGGATTTCTGAGGAAAATGCAATTAAGGCATTCAAAAATAACGTCGGAGCCCCATTATATACTAACTCTGAAAATGCTATTAGCTGGATCAATAAAAACCTTGCTTTTACCGATCTGCCCGACAAAATCAATATTTTCAAAGATAAAGTCAGATTCCGGAAACTGATAAGTCGTCTATACCCCGATTACTACTTCAAGGAGCTTCTTCTGGAAGACATTGATAGGCTCCCCAAAAAGGGCTTGCCTTATCCTTTAATCCTAAAACCGGCTGTTGGCTTTTTCAGTCTTGGTGTTTACAAGCTAAACAGCCAGGATGATTGGCAAAAAGTTCAATCTCAAATAAATGATGAAATAACAAAAGCCAGTAGAGCTTATCCTGATGATGTCTTTAACTCATCCAGGTTCATTCTTGAGGAATGTATTCCCGGTCGCGAATTTGCTATCGACACCTATTTCAACGAACAAGGCCAGGCCGTAATAATGAATATTTCAGAGCATTATTTTGGTTCATCCGAAGATCTTGGCGACCGTTTGTATCAGAGCAGGCCTGAATTATTTGAAGAGTTATACTCTCCTTTTTTGTCGATATTACAAGCTATTGGAGACCTCGCCCTCCTAAAGAACTTCCCAGTCCATGTTGAAGTAAGGCAAAGATCAGACGGGACGATTATCCCAATAGAAGTAAACCCGATGAGGTATGGCGGTTGGTGCACTACAGCAGATCTTGCCGGATTATCATATGACATTAACCCTATTCAGATGTTTTTAAATCAGGAAAAGCCGGATTGGGATCAGATCTTATCAAGCAGAAAAGGGAAAGCATACAATCTGGTTTTATTGGATAATATTACCGGGATTCCAGGTACTGAAATTCAAGGATTCGACTACGACAAACTCTCCAGCCGCTTTAGGAATGTACTGGATATCAGGAAAATTGATTACACAAAATTCCCGATTTTCGGTTTCTTGCTTGTGCAAACTGATCTAGATGAAGAACCGATACTGTCTGAGCTTTTAAAATCTGATTTGAAAGAGTATTTGTTATAAGAGGGTAAAACAAAGCAGAACCTCTGTCAGGAAAAGCATTTTTAAGCATTTTTAATTTTTTAAATCAATAAAACACATATACTTTCGGTAAAGAAAACCTCTTGGTTTTGATTTTGCTTATCGATGAAAAAACAATCATTTTTAATTTTCGTTAAGTCATTGATTTTAATGATGATAATACCGATTACTTCCTATGGACAATCGGCCGCAAAGCCTGTGGACTCACATGATGTTTTTAGTCATTTCGACAAGCTATATCAGATTGATTCTCGCCTGGTGAATGGGGATTTCTATAATACGCCAAGTATTAGTAAAGCAGCCGGACATCCATTCTTCATCAGTCCCGAATGGAAAAATGGCACTGTAGCAATGGAGGGCGTTGTTTTTGCCGACTTGCAATTACGCTATGATATTAGCTCCGGCCTGATTATTCTAAATACTGCAGGCTTTACCAATACCGCTGTTCAGCTGGTTCTTAAGAAAGATAGGATTGACTATTTCACCATGGATGGTGATCTTTTCCAGCCTTACCCTAATGACGACCCCATGACAGGCATTCGTTTTTGTCAGGTTTTGGAAGAGGGCACAATAGATTTTGTACTGATAAGATCAAAAAACCTAAAGGTTACTACCACTGGGAGGTCTGATTTTGCCTACCAAACCAAACAAAGCCAGACACTAAGAATAGGGGATGAGCTGCATCCATATCTGGGCAGACATAGCTTGATCAAATTATATCCTGATTTAAAAACTGAATTAAGGCTATACCTCAAAGAAAATCGACTCAGGCTAAAAAAGATGAGCATTGTGGAGCATGCCGGTCTTGTGAAGTATTGTAATAGTTTAATTGAAAACAGCCAATGATTAAACTATTTAAAATACTGATACTAATACTGTTCATGACTTCTTCACTGCAAGCTCAGGAGACAAAAAAAACAACAATAGAGCTAGACTTAGTAAACGTCGATTTTAATGAGTTCGTCACAAAAATCAATTCTAAATACGGGATACATATATACTTCCTTCAGGAATGGGTAAAAGAGATAAAGGTAACAAGCGGAGCTGAACCGCTTCATTTGGAAGAACTTCTGAACCAGATATTAACTCCGGCAAAAATCAATTACACTATCAAAGGGGATCAGGTTTTTCTCACGGGAAGCAAAAAACTTAGTGATCCTCTGGAAGCGATTAACAAAGCTGTTTTACTGTCAAAAACTGAGAGTCTGGCCCAAGCAGCCCAGATCCCTTTTGGTGTTCATTCCTATGAAAGAGCTGTCAGAAAAGCCGTCATTGGTGCAGATAAGCCTGCACAAGATATGCGCAAGGTGATCATCAACGGACGCATAACCAATGGAGCCAATGGAGAACCTGTGGTTGGAGCCACGGTAGTTGTGCCCGGAACGAGTATTGGGTCAATAAGCGATGCAGATGGCACATACTCCATCAACCTCAGATCAGGAGAGTCATATAAACTAAATGTATCCTGTCTGGGTATGGAAAATGAAGTATATCTGGTAGATATAAAAGGATCGGGATTACTAAACATCGAGATGGAGAGCAAAATGATTGATGTTAAGGAGGTTGTGGTTCGTTCGGGGAAGAACGATAATGTTAGGGGGATGCAGATGGGCTTCACTAAAATTGGAGCTAAAGACATAAAGAGCATACCTGCTGTTATGGGAGAGAGGGATATCTTTAAGGTTGCAACACTTATGCCTGGTGTACAAACCGTGGGGGAAGGTTCTGCCGGATTTAATGTAAGAGGATCAGCGTCGGATCAAAATCTATTTCTCCTTAATGAAATTCCAGTGCTCAATACTGGTCACCTTTTTGGGTTTTTCTCAGCTTTCAATCCTGATATGATCAATGATTTCAACCTATACAAAAGCAACTTCCCAGTTGAATATGGCGGTAGGCTGGCATCTGTTTTTGATATTTCCACACGTAAAGGAAATAAAAAGAAGTTCGGTGCAAGAGGGAGCGTTAGTCCGGTTACTGCCTCATTATTAGTTGAAACTCCAATACAAAAAGATAAAAGTTCATTTATTTTCAGCACACGGTCGACTTATTCCGACTGGATACTGGACAGGTTGGAAGATTCAGAAACACTTAACAGGGAGGCCAACTTCTACGATCTGATGGGTGGAGTGCACCTGCTGGGGAAAAACAATTCCACGACTGAGGTCTTTGGATACTATAGCAAGGATAAATTTAACCTGGCCGGCACAAACTCATTCCGATATGAAAATCTTGGCGCATCTTTAACCTATAATCGCCCTCTGAGTGGCACCTGGCATTTAAAAACTGCAGGAGTATTCAGCCAGTATACAAACTACCAATCAAACACTATTCAGGCCGACAGGTCCTTTGAACATGAGTTCAAAGTGAGATCGGAACAGGTCAAGATTAATTTGTCGGGCTATCCCTGGGTTGGTCATAAAGTAAGCTTTGGTGGAGATGCCACATTGCATCACTTGGATCAGGGCATTTTAGGCCCCTTCGGTGCTGAGTCAATTCTTTCGCCTTTTGATTATTTTTCGTCAATAACCTAAAAATAGCATATTCTTAAGATTATTATATCATTACTTTTATATTTATAATATTACTACTGATAATTGCGTTTTTCTAAATAAATATTGCTTGAAA
>CAYUNU010000187.1:0-4163 GCA_964446195.1 uncultured Porphyromonadaceae bacterium
TTCTTAATGGTGAGTTGGTTACTGATAATGTAGTTATGGATAATTACTGGGATCGCTCCTTACCAATTTTCCCATCAGATGCTATTGAGTTACAAGCTCATGGTACAGATCTTGGATTCAGGAATGTATATGTAAGAGAGATATCCAGTGATGATTATAACCTGTCGGTTACTGAGAAGGCAGAAGGGTTTAAAGCTCTTTTCAATGGCAAGGATCTTGAAGGCTGGATTGGCAATAAGGTTGACTATTCGGTACAGGAAGGTAATATTGTTATTGATCCCAAAAAGGGTGGAAGCGGCAATTTATATACTGAGAAAGAGTATGCTGATTTTAACTATAGGTTTGAATTTCAGCTCACTCCCGGAGCAAATAATGGATTAGGTATTCGTACTCCACCTGAGGGCGATGCTGCATATGTTGGCATGGAGTTACAGATACTTGACAATACCAGTCCGATTTATGCAACGCTACAGCCTTATCAGTATCATGGATCGGTTTATGGTGTAATTCCTGCAAAGCGTGGTTTCCTTAAGCCTGTTGGTGAGTGGAACTCGGACGAGGTGATTGTTCAGGGCACCAGGGTAAAGGTTATTCTAAACGGTGAGGTTATTGTGGATGGTGATATCGCTGGTCCGAGAGATAATGGAACTATGGATCATCGGGATCATCCAGGGCTAAAAAGAGATAAGGGTCATATTGGTTTTCTTGGTCATGGCTCGGTTGTGAGTTTCAGGAATATTCGGATAAAGGAATTATAAGCAAAGAATAGGACGCCCACAAGGGGGAGCAAAGGGCTTTTTAAGGCCCTTTGCTCCTTTTTTTTATGATAATAAGGCTTTTGCTTTTTTTGCAAAATCTTCTCCTGTTCCATTATCGGGGAAGACCATTGTAAGGTTAGGATAATGGAAGAAGCCTGAGAATATATCAAATCTCCATTCGTAGTGTGAGGTTGACTCTGAATGGGTGGTAGAAGAGCCGCTATAGGTGGCGATATTGCTCGTCCAGGCTACGCCAACGCCGGACGAGCTGGTTTGTGAAACAGTTGATGATCCTATATGGACATGGCTGAGCTCTACTGATTTTATGCTATCTCTGTCGTATCCAACCCACTCTCCATTTTCAGCATCTATATACAGGCACATATCTTGATTATAGAAGAAGAAATATCCATTACCGAATGTATAGAAGTAGCCGTTAAAATGGTCAGCCATATTTTGTGCCAATTGATAAGCATAGTCTCTTCGCTTATTAACATAATTTGTTTGTACGGGTGATATCATGAATCGTGTGTAGAGGTATTTTATTAAAGAGCCAATACCGTATAGGAAAGCTCCGGAAACAACTGCCTGCAGTATTCTTCCGTTTTTGACACCAAAGTAATTAATAACTGCAAAACCTATAGCCAGCACAATAGTTACGATATTAATCAGCTTAGCCATATTTTGTCGAGTTGCCACAGTGCTAATCATCTGTTTACCTTCTTTCGTTTCTGTAAAAGGTTGTACACCAAATGTTTTCTCCAGGGGCATAAAAGCCGGCAGGTTCAAATCCTGGATTGATAAGTCATTCATTTTCTTCATTTTATTGATTATCAGGGTTAGTGTAGGGGATTACTTTTATTTGGCTTTATAATCTTCTTCACTGATAACCTCAACTTTAACAACGCCGGTTAATTGAGACATATACAATCTTGGTTCCCATTTATAATCCTGATCATCCGGGGTATTAAGTGGTTTTGACATGAACACCTTACTGCCAACTGTTTGCCCGCTTTTATCTTTAAAGGCCAGATAAATACGGTCTTGCACATTTGGGTTTGGAGATTTAATAACATCTACGCTGAGCTCGGCAAACACGTGTTCCAAATCCTCAGCTTTGGTGATTTTTAATTCCTTGACTTCATAGAACTCCTTGTGGATATTTTGCTCTACGGGAAGAGAGAATTTTCCTGCATTTTGGGAAACAAAATCGACAAATTCCTTATTGAATTCCTTCTCTTTTTGATCATACTCTTGAATGAGTTTTGTGATTTTGTCGACGTTGTCCTGATTATTTTCAGCTTCTTCCTTTATTTTAAGCAGTTTGTTTTGGTAGTCATTGGCCATCGAAACAACTTTTTCAATTCCTGATGAAGCATTTTTCGAACTTGACTTTGTGCTTGTTGAATCTTTATCAGAGTTGCTTCCACATGAAGAG
Source organism: uncultured Porphyromonadaceae bacterium (assembly GCA_964446195.1). GTDB lineage: Bacteria > Bacteroidota > Bacteroidia > Bacteroidales > UBA12481 > JAUVKA01. Next base: position 2,197 of record CAYUNU010000187.1, read on the forward strand.
GTTAATATTGGAAGGGTAATAATGATAAATGCAATGCGGAAAAAAGTTTTTGTTTTCATGGTAAAAGGGTTTAGGTTAATAATGACGGATTCATCCGTTTACCACGAAACTATTGGAGAAAGGGGAGTTCTACAAATTGTTGTTGTCTGATTTTATGAATCAGGACATACTGATTTATAACTTTTTACATAATTAGTTGGTGTGAGGCCGGTAAATTGTCTGAAAGTTTGATAAAATACGGAGCGGGATTGAAATCCAACTTCATTAGACACTCCATCTATACTGTAGTCTGCTCCTTTTTCACTCACCAGAATTTTTCTAGCCTCGTCAATTCTGTATTTATTGATCAGGGATTTGAAATTAATATTGAAGTGTTTATTTATGATTGTCGATAAATAGCTGGTATTAGTGCCTAATTTATTTGCCAAGAATACCAGACTCACATTGGGGTCTTTGTATACTTTTTCATAATTTAGGAGGTGTAACAAATTTTCAAGGATTTCATCCTCATCTTTAATGAAAACTCCACTCTTTCGAATTTCTTTTTTCTTTTTTTCTTTTAGAAGTTGATTGTTAAGTTTATCTACTTCGACATGTTTTTTAACGAGATTTTTATAGGAATAGTTCAGGTTTTTATATTGTATTTTAGAATTAAGAAAAGCGACAAAAGAGATTAGCAAGATTGCCGCGATACCCATGATTGTTGTTTTTCGTCTTTTTGATTTTTCTTCGCTTGCATCATTTAAAGCCCTTAGCTCGTTTATTTTAGCTTTTTGAAGGAGGTAGTCGAATTCGGCCCGGGCATCTCCAAGCACAGATGCTTTGTTTTTTCTGTTTATTTTATTTTCCTGATCAGCTTGTATTTCGAGGTATCTGAGTGCACGGTCGTAATCAGAAATGAGCATGCTTACTTTATACATCTGGTTGAAATAACCGGGTGAGGCCTTGACCTTAGGTGTTTTCGATCTCCATTCTTCAGAGAGGTCCAGGAACATTTTTGTTGAATCAATGTATCCTTTTTTTGCTGAGCAGAATGCACTTCCAAGATATGCGTTGCTTAGATAGTCGTGAAGTCCATTGGTCAAGGATTTATCAAGGATATAGGAAGCCAATTCGCATGCTTTATTCACACTATCACACAGGGTATAAACCAGATGCTGGTATATACATATTCCAAGGTAGTGCCCGAGGTTTAGTTGGGGAGTATATTTTTTTGCCAGTTCATAATTGGAGATAGCATTTTTATAATTATTTGAACGGTAATATGCTTTTCCTACAGCAAAATATACGTTACTAAGAAGTGCAGAATCGGCATTTTCCTCTGCTATTTTAACAGCCTGATCAAGATATGAGGTATTTGTGCTGTCTTCCTGGCTGAAATAAGAATTATCATACATTAACATCAGGGCATAGCTTATACCTGCTGAAATGCCTATCTCCTCGAAGGTCTTGAAAGCAGCAGAGCAATAGTGCATGGAATGGTTATATTCATGCATATTGAGGTAATTGGTTGCGATATTGAGATAAAGGTTGCCTCTTGCTTCGGGATTATTTTTATAAGAATCCAGGCCCAATATTTGGTTTGAATATTTTGTTACGAGGTCAACGTTTTGGATAAAAATAGCAGCGACAATACCTAATTGAATAATTTGCTCATATTCATATTGGGTTTTATCATAGTCATGTAAAAGCACTTGTTCCGTTATACTTATTATGCTGTCGGGGATCATGATTTCCTCAAATTCTCTTGATTTTTCCAGCAGTTCCTTAAGATCCGGTTCTTTGTTTTGGGCACTAAGGTTTAAGGCTGGCAGGAGCATTAAGGTAAGGAGTGCAAAAAGAGAAAGCGTTTTAAGGTTAGTAATCATAGAGGGAGTCAAGTTTATAAATCGCTTTGCTAAAAATACAAAATATCCGGATGCCCACAAGGGGCGGGTCCTTACCGGGGATGATGGTGGTATGCGGAT
>CAYUNU010000187.1:4263-7021 GCA_964446195.1 uncultured Porphyromonadaceae bacterium
ATCCGGATGCCCACAAGGGGCGGGTCCTTACCGGGGATGATGGTGGTATGCGGATGACCGGACGCCCACGAGGGGCGCGTCCTTACCGGGGGATGATAGTGGTATGCGGATGACCGGACGCCCACGAGGGGCGCGTCCTTACGAGGATGATAGTGGTATGCGGATGACCGGACGCCCACGAGGGGCGCGTCCTTACGTTATGGGATCCAATTTATTGGGTTTTCGATTATGTATTTTCTTGTTCTGGATATGGATTCTTGGTTTTTGAGGATTATATCGTAGAAGCGAAAATGCCATAGTTTGTCTTGAAATCTGGGCCATCCATTTTCTTTTACTCCCTGAATATATTTTACGGTTGAGATGGATTTGAAGGCGCCAATAATTTTTGCTAGTGTGCGATCTCTTGGATCGAGGGTGGACTCATTCTTACTGGTTTCTTTTATTTCAACTATTGCATGAAAATGATTGGGCATTATGATAAACTCATCGAGGATTATATTGGAGAATCTATTGGGGATTTCAAGCCATTCAGTTTTAATCATTTGCCCTACCTCATTTAATTCGATTTTGTCATGTGATTTGTGGCCGAATAACTTTTGCCGATTATGAGTGATTATTGTGATGAAATAGCAGCCTGGCAGTGAGTAATCTTTGCCTGGTTTGCGGTAGGAGGATTTGCGGGTGTAGGAGGATTTTTTTTTCATAGGTAGATTTTTTGATTTGCGTATATCCGGACGCCCACAAGGGGCGCGTCCTTACCGGGGACCAGACGCCCACGAGGGGCGCGTCCTTACGATGTGCGTCCTTACATATATAGATGCGGATTTGGGGGATTTTGGAAAAAATGATAGATTTTTTTGGTTGCGGATATCCGGACGCCCACGAGGGGCGCGTCCTTACCGGGGGATGATAGTGGTATGCGGATGACCGGACGCCCACGAGGGGCGCGTCCTTACGAGGATGATAGTGGTATGCGGATGACCGGACGCCCACGAGGGGCGCGTCCTTACGGGATTATTTGCCAGCAGGCTATGGCGCAGGCGGTGGCTGCGTTCATGGAGGAGTTTTGGCCTTGCATGGGGATGTGTACGGTGTGGTTGGATATGTTTAATAAATCCTGATTTATTCCTTTGTTTTCTGATCCTATGATGAGGCAGATTTTTTCATCAGGATTAATTTTTAATTTTCTTATATCGATGCTTGAGGATGTGATCTCAAGGCTAATAATGGTATATCCTGATTTTATTAATCCTGATAAAATTCCTTTTGGGTCATCCTGATATTCGAAGGGGACGTATTTTTCTGTGGATCGGGAGGTTTTTTTGATTTTTGGGTTTGGGGGGATGGGGCTGGATCCGGATAGATATATTTTTTCTATCCCCAGTGCATCGGCTATTCTGAATATACTGCCAATATTTTCCGGGGAGCTCATATCGTGAACAAGGATGCAGATCTTATGATTTGATGGTGCCGGTTTGTGCTGCTTATGGTTTAGCTGAATATTGTTCATTACATATATTGGAGTTTTATTCCCATTTGCTGAAATTAAGGTGCTTAGTGTATTTGCCTATTGCAAGCTGACTTAAGGAGGAAGGGTTTAGTGTGTATCCTTTCCATTCAATTTTATTATAGGCAACAAATATACCCAGACCGTTTGTAATATTTGTAAATGTGTTGGTTGAGAGGTCGGTCAGAAGGTGCTCGTAAGAAAAGTAATCGTAAAAGCTAGGATCAGAAGACTTTATGATAAAGTCGATTGATATGAATTTTCTTGAATTTACCTCTGGGTCGTCTTCAATTTTTCCTCCCACCATAGGGTAGAACCAATCTCCGTTTATCAGTGCTTCCCCGGGTTTAAGCACCACTTTATCCCAGTGGTTATATTGGCGATAGTGGCTAATACTTGTTTCCTTCCATTCACCATTTTTCTCTTCAAGATAATTTACTCTGGTTTCAAATTCGATATAAAAATCCAGGCTTCCTTGCCAAAGGAATTGGAAGGATTTAGATGAAAGAAGATTAAGAGGATATGGCTTACTACCTTCCTTTGGTACTATCATTTCTGGCACTGGTGGTATTAATGATTCAGCGATGATTGACTTATTCTGATTAGGAATGTTTATTGTTAGAACATAACGAAGTTCCTTAACATCGCGATTGGGATCAAAAAGATCTTTTTTCAAGCATCGATAAACGTAGTTGGGGCTTGAAACGAACATCGCGGTTTCTTTTGCCGGCAATTCGTATCTGAACATTTCAGTACGCTGCATAATCTCTCCTGATGGAACTCTCGTTTCGATAAAGACCTGGGCGTTTGGGTAGTAGTTGGAATCGGGATTTGATGCATAGAGAGGTATGTTTTTTTCACATATGAAGCTTCTTTTAAGGGAAATTTCATGGATACTGTCTTTTGGGCAAATAAATCCATAGACAATGGGTAGGGGATCAGCATACGAGATAAGATCTATATCGTTATCACAAGATATAAGTCCCAGTAATCCAATTAGTAATATATGTTTAATTGATCTCATGGTCCTTAATACATCTGATTGGCAGAGCCACTTTGTGATATGAAAATTCGCCCCATATGTTTTGCCACTCAACTATTTCGGTATCCAGTGGCTGATAGTCGGTTAGAAGCATAGGGTTATAGGCTATTACGTATCTACCGCGAACGTTTTTAGAAAAGTATATCCAGCTTATAAATTTGTCGTAGGGTTGTTTATGATTAATCCAGAAATTGCCACTAATACCTTGT
>CAYUNU010000188.1:0-7020 GCA_964446195.1 uncultured Porphyromonadaceae bacterium
AGGGCAGATTTTCCAACACCCGGGTCTCCAAGTATGAGAACATTAGATTTTGCCCTCCTGCCCAAAATTTCGGTGATACTCCTGATCTCATTGTCTCTTCCAACAACCGGATCCATTTTCCCCTGTATAGATAGCTCGTTTTTGTCGATGCAATATTTCAATAGGGCGTTTTGGCTTGTTTTCTTAACTTCTTTTTCCGACGAACCTTCAGTTACTCCAATCACATTTTCGAGATCTGATTTTTCCATCAGGGCATCCAATACCTCCTGTTGGGTAAGAGTAAAAGACTTCAATTGCTCATAGTTAAAGCCTACCCCTGGTGTGCTAAGAGCGGCTAGCGCATGCGCTGCCTCAATATCATCCTTGGATAATTTTAACCTGATATTATCTGCTTCACGCAAAATAGCTTTGAACTGCTCATCTCCAACAGGATTTTCCGGGACTTTGCCAGTTTTTGATAAAGATTCAATTCGAACTTCTGCCCATTCTTCAAGATAAAATAGGTCTTTGTCAAGATGTAAAAGGAAGTCTGTTAAACCTACATCCTTATGAAACAGAGCTTTCAATAAATGGGCAGGGGAGATTTTTTCATTCGAAAACTCTTTAACTAAAGATTGAGAGATATTGATGGCACGCTTAAGTTCATCAGAAAAATTCATATTGAAATCTGTACTCATAGCAGAGGTTGTTGATCTTTTGATTTATAAAGTTATAATATTTTTCATGTAATACAAGTAGCGAAGAGCTTGTTAGGGGTTTTTGAAAAAGCGATTTTAATGAAATTTATAACCCAAACTTACTAGAAAAACTGAAAAACTATGATAGGTTCTGATGTTTGGATTTTTATCCTCATAAAAAAACCCTCCCAGAAGGTTTCCAAGGTAACTAATATCCACTGTGAAATTATTGAAGTCGATACCTGTACCAGTTGTATAGTTGATTCCTTGACTGCTTCCATTGCTTCCTACAGCAAGTAAGCCTTGGCCTTCTAAATAATCACTTATCTCATCTGATCCCAAAAAAAATGTTGGACAAAGCCCGGCATATATCCTAAAATTTCCTGGGTAAAAATTTCGTCCTACTAAAATTGGTAGGCTTATTGAGGACTTGCTAAATTCATATTCGCTTCGTCTAAATGAAATTCTTGCTTTCATCCCGGCAAGCATGTTTAGTTCGCCTTGAATGAAAAATTTTGAAATATTTCGCCTTCCAAATATTCCGGCATGGTAGGTAGGTGAATTGCCTGTTGTATTATAAAACACGTATTCGTTTGAAAGACAGTATCTAGATAAGCCCATTCCTGCTTTCACTCCAAAGGAGTACAATTGGGCTTTTGCTGAATATCCGGCCAGGATTAGCAAAACAAGCAGTATGAAAATCTTTTTTGTCATATCGGCTAGTCTTTATAGTCATTTAATCGGGAGTAATCCAACTTTTTGTAATCGCCTGGTTTAACATCAACACCAAGCCATTTTCCCGGTTCAGGATCACTATCTGTTTTCTCAACAAAAACACGGATTGCCCAGTTTATTTCCCTAACAGGGAATCCTTTGGAGTCGGTGTCAACATAATAACTACGCTGGTTGTCAACCGTTTTGTCATAATGAACCATTGGCGTTTTATCTTCAATTTGGCGATAACCAACACAAAACTTTTCAATGTTAATGCTCCAATCCACCTCCCATTCATTCCATCCTCCACCTGGATTCAGTCGGGGAGAATTAAGCAGCGATTGATAGGGGTAGTATTTCCCTAAAATATTTTGAGTGCTAAAACAGAATAACTCGATATCATCCCTGCTAATAGAAGGATTAAAACTGATAGCTATTTTACTTATCCTATAATTTTTCCAATCTGTCGGTTTGTCGAACTGGGTTAGGAAAAATTGATGTTTACTGTCTGTTTCATAATAGCCATCAAACTTGTCGTCATCATATATCAGCCATTCACCCTCTGAAGATATTTCAATACTAAGCTTAATATTTGAATTGCCTCCATTTGAGGTAATCGTTATATCTCCTTCATGATTCCCAGGTTTTAGGACTGTCCTGTCTGCTACAAGCTGCACTTCATCAGTTTCAGCTTCTGTTGAGCCACTCATTGGATTTAAAGTAAGCCAATTGAGTTTTTCTGTAATGCTCCAGGATAATGTGCCTCCTCCATGGTTTTGGATAAAGAAGCTCCTGTTGTTAATGCTGAGGCCAAATTCCAAACTGGTAGTATTAACAAATAGAATAGGATCATTATTAACTTCCATACTAATGCCAACAAGCTTGTCGCCGGACTCTGAAGTCAGGGTTATATGGCCTGTATAACTACCGGTATTCATCCCTGTTCTGTCAACTCTAACAATGATATCAGAAGCTTGTTCGCTAGCTTCACCCGAACTGGGGTCGACAGTAATCCAGCTATCACTTGCAGAAATGCTAAACTCAATTATGCCATTACCATCTGTTGTAACTGTTATGGTTTTATTCGTTTCTTCGAGACCAAAGTCAAGTTGAGTTGGGGAAACAATTAAGTCCTTACTTACGGTGAGAGGGACGCTATCTGAAACAATTACAGAACCATCATTTACCGAAACCTTGCAGAAATACAATCCGGCATTTAATGGTGCAGTCCAGCTAATGGAGTTCAGGTCGTTTGCTGTAGTAATCTGACCATCAGTAGCTTCCCAAAGAAATATTAAAGCATCACCGTCAGGGTCACTTGTTGATACACTAAGATTAATGCTTTCTCCTGCCTTAAGGCTTGTAGAAGATGGAATGATGTTTTGAATAATTGGAGCCTGGTTTTTCTCACATCCTGATGTTAAAAACAATAGGAATAGGAAACTCAAACAGATGAAACCAGTGGTATTTTTTTTGATGCTTTCCATAACAAAGGTTTTCCGGAAATTTGAATCTGATTAAAGATATGAAAAATAGGGCAAAAGATTATTTACTCATCTTCTTTTTCCTTATTATATTTGAGCTGAAGAACAAGAATGATGAAATTACAGATTGTTTTTTTGAGATTATCTCTAATAATAGGATTAGCAATTCCAGCTTCATCTTGTCTTAAGGCACCTCAATTTGACGTTAAGTTGAGTGAATCGGAGATGACTGTCTATGAAAATGATGGAAGCCTGGACGTTGAATTTATCTTGCCTGATGGAGCTAGAAACAGGGATGTTGAAGTGGCTTATCGGATTGGGGGGACTGCAAAATCAGGAAGAGATTTTACTACAAGAGAGGAAGAATATATTTTTATTTTAGAGGGAGAGACATCCGTGTTTTTTACTATTAGCTTGATAGATAATGTTTTGCAGGACGGTCCTCTAACAATCGAAGTAGCTATAGTTCTTGTGGTTTATAATGGGAATACTATTTATCAAGGGGCTGAAGGGCAATCCTTGACTATTACAATTGAAGATGATGATTGCTCGCCTGATTTAGTAGGTGAATGGGAATATACTGCTACATATTTCATGCATTCATATGGCGATACTATAATGGTGGGACAGGATAATCAGGAGCTTGAGGAAGGAGTAAATCCGGAGTTTACGGGAGTAGTCACCCTCGAAGAAGTTGAGGGGGACAGAAATTATGTAATCAATGATATGTTTATTGGGATGTTCATGGGCTTAGAGATTGAGACTCCCAGTCCATTTCATGATGACTGTGGGATTATTGCCGGGCCAAATGATGGTTCTGTTTTTCTGATGGATACTCTACCCGCAATGTTTAGTGGAATCCTCCTTGATGATGATACTATTGAGCTTAGTTTCTCTTATGCCGATGAAGAAAATACAGGTGGAGGCTTTGGGTATGCAGTTCTAAAACGAAAATAACAGGCAAGAACTCACTTTTGTAATTTATCTTCTTATAATTCAGTATATTTGTGAAGAGGACCAGGTGTGAAAAGCTTAATCGCTATACTGTTTTTTACTATCCCATGTTTGTTTTTTAGTTGTAATAAAGAACCACTGATGGGGGAGGTAGCCGGAATAATTAACTATGCCGGCACGCTAATCCCCGTGCCTGATGTTACTGTCACGATTGATGCCAGTGTTGCGGTTTCAGATGCAGCCGGTTTTTATTCTGTGAGGAATGCAGTAGGGAAATATTATTTAAATGCTGAAAGGGAAGGATTTGATTTATTTTCTGAAGAAGTGAAAATCTTTCGTGGCAAATTAGATCTGGATATTGAGATGACATCCTCTGAATATACCGGTCTTGTGCATGGTGTAGTTAGGGGAAATCATACAGGGCATATTATGCCGGGGATGAGGGTGTTGATGTTAAATCCTGATGAAACAGAAAGTGAAATTCATTCATTTTCAGATAGAGATGGATTTTATTCTCTGCAGGGAGTCCCATATGGAGAGAGGATGATAATAGTTGTTGAAGATGGAATAATCGTTTTTCAAGAGCTTGTATTGGTGGAGGAATCAGCAGTTGAATTAAATATTTACCTACCTGAATCTTTTGAATTTGTTGATCAGAGGGATGGGAATGTGTATCAGGCATTAAAAATTGGCACGCAAACCTGGATGACAAAAAATCTTGCCTGGCTTCCCGAGGTTACCGGTCCTGCTAACGGTTCATACGAGGAGCCTAAGTACTATGTATTTGGCAACCTGGGGAGTAATCTGGAGGAAGTTAGAAGCTCTGCTAATTATGCTAAATATGGTGCATTATATAATTGGTCGGCAGCAAAAATAAGCTGTCCCGCAGGCTGGCATTTACCTTCAGATGATGAATGGCAAACGCTGGAAGCTTTTCTAGGTATGGGTAACTTTGATGTTATCAGCGATGGAGCGCGCAGGGCTGGGGAGGTTGGTTATAAGCTTAAGTCTGAATCAGGATGGATTAATAACGGTAACGGAGATAATAGCAGTCGATTCAATGTGCTTCCGGTTGGGGTTAGATTTGATTCAGGATCGTTTGACATGTACGGCTTAAGATCTGTAATGTGGACATCCACTAAGAGTAGTGACTCTTATGCCTGGGGCAGGGGATTGGGTACAACGGTAAATTGGGTCGATCGTGCCCGCCATGATATTCAGAATGGGTTGACAGTTAGATGTATAAGTGGCAATTCCATGAGGTAATAAATTCTGCTAAAATTCCTTATTGCCATGTTGTTATCAATGGTTCTTAAACTTGATCTATATTACATGTTAATTTATAATGTGATCAGAAATCTTATTATTTTTGGGTAAATCTATTTCCTAAATCTACTTGCTATGAAAAAACTATTGAAAGGCTTCGCCCTCTTTATTGGAGGATTCCTATTGATGGCCTCTTTACATCTTTTGACGCAGTGTGACAGCTTTAATGAGAAAATTGATCCACCTGATGAAATAATTGATGATTCGGGTGTTAAGGCAGCATCCGGCATCATTGAAGATGCATTTCTTCGAGGGGATAAAGATGCAATAATTGAAAATTTACTTCCTGAAGCAGTGGAATACTATACCGGTATTCTTGAATCAACTTCTGTTGATAATCTTATTGCATTTGGAGAGGCTTTTAAAGATAGGGACCTGGACATATTATCTGAGCTGTATGCAGAATATAGTTTTACTATTGGAGGGAGAGATTATACTGTGACTTTCGCATTGCAGGATGGTGATAAATGGGTGTTATCCCGATTTTAATAGAGGAGGTTGATATGAAAAAGATCGTTTTAGTATTATCAGGAGCCATAGCATATATCATTCTGACACTAGTGTTATCCAGTTATGGCAATGTGTATTCGCATAAGAAATTGAATAACGCAATTGTTGATGTTTTTACCTCAAGATTTGCTGAAGTCGCAGATAAGAAAGATAAATTCTACAATTACAGGTTTTTGTTTGACGCCACTGTTGGCTTACCTGGTGAATATATTAGGCTGGGAGGCAAAACATCTGTTACCACAGGCTCAGATAGATTAAATGTTAAGGACTGGATTATTCATGGCGGTTATAGTGCTGATGAGCCCCAGCTTCCTGCCAGTTACAGACATTTCTATGATCCAACTGAGCCCAGAGGAGAACGCTATTTAAAGGATCTGCTAAATGAGTTTTATGTTAGCTGGGCTATTACAAACCCGCAAACTGATCATATTGAATGGGCAATTGCTGATCCAGACCACGAATATAATTACGATGCAGGTAAAATGGCATTTGAATCTGCAATTGAAGAATCAGATAGGGATACCAAGGATGAGAATATGGCATTTGCCTGGAGGGCACTTGGTGAGACTCTTCACATGATTGCTGATATGGGGATTGCCTGCCATGTCAGGGATGATGCTCATCCTGCTGCTTTAGGTCAGTATATCGACCTGTTTGGAGGCCCTGACCCCTATGAAGAAGTTTGTGAGGCAATTGCCAGAAGTAGTGGTATAGGCGAATGGTTAGGTGGGTCGGTTGATCCAGCTGTTAGTTCTTTTTCCAGGAATTCAAAGAGAGCTATAACCATTGCTGAAAATCTTGCAAGCTACACAAACCAAAATTTCTTTAGTAATCATACTATTTCAGGCGCAAAAGTGAAGCCAATCGCCCACCCGGAAAAGGATTATGATTCACCAAAATTGGAAGACTGTGAGTATGAAAAATCCTCAAGTTTGTATATAAGAAATATTGGAGGAAATGCTGTAAAAATGTGTAAAGACCATAGTTACTGGCATCCTATGAATGATTTTCGCGGTTATCCGTATATCGACAGGGAGTGTGCCGAAAGTCAGGCCAAGGCTCTTGCCCCTCAGATAGTTGAATCAGGGGTAAATGTAATTAGATGTTTTATACCAAAACTTGAAGTTACTATAACACAAGTAACCGCCGATTCAATTAAGGGAGAGGTAAAGCACATAGTAGATCTTGAATATACAGATGAATTGAAATATAATGGTTTGGTGACCATAAAGAAAGATAATCTTTTTAGTGATTTAATTGATGAGGTTATTTGTGAAGATGGAGAATTTGCCGGACCAATTGATTATGGCGATTTTGATTTCGCAAAAGATAAAATGTTTGCAGAAATTGATTTA
>CAYUNU010000189.1:0-1372 GCA_964446195.1 uncultured Porphyromonadaceae bacterium
TCAATTATGGAAGACCTGTTTGCCAGATCTGTTCAATCACTCATTGTTGAGGGAGGTGAGAAATTATTGAATTCCTTCATTAAGCAAGGACTGTGGGATGAAGCAAGAGTCTTTATCGGTCCTTCAGAATTTCAAAATGGAATTAAAGCTCCCAATTTCCCTTTTGCGCTAGTTAAATCCGAACAAACCGGAAATTCCATCTTAAAAACATTTAGAAACAAAAAAACAGGATAAACGGATAACCTCAACACCAAGTATAAATGAAAAAAGCCGACATATTATTAGGGGCCTTCTTGATAGCTCTATTCCTGCCATTCATCTTAAGCCGTTCACTATTCGAACTCTACAGGGATTTGAACAAGGACTTCCCCTACCTGCTAAGCTTCATCAAGTTCTTCATTTTGGCCAGTACAGGTGAAGTGCTGGGGTACAGAATCCGCACAGGAGGATACAAATTGAGAGGGTTTGGATTGCTACCCAGAGCAATTGTTTGGGGTTTTCTGGGAATCTCTATTAAAATGGCCTTTGTGATTTTTGGAATTGGAGCTCCCTTCATGCTTCAAACGATGGGACTATCTTTTCCAAGTGCCAATCCTGCAGATATTCTTGAGAATAGTTTCCTCACTGAGGGTAGCTGGCTCCAATTACTTACAGCCTTTTCGGTAAGTGTGACACTCAACATATTCTTCGCTCCTGTTTTCATGACCTTTCACAAAATAACAGACACTCATATCTCTAAGAATAAAGGCAAATTGAAGGAGTGCTTCAAACCAATTCCTATCAGAAAAATTATTGTGGATATGGACTGGGAAGTACAATGGAACTTTGTCATAAAAAAGACTATCCCGATATTCTGGATCCCTGCCCAAACACTAAATTTTCTCCTTCCCGGCGAATATCGTGTTCTTGTGGCGGCTGTTTATAGTATTATCTTAGGGGTAATTTTGGCAATCGCTGCCCAAATGGGGAAAAAATGACAAGATACAAGATACAAGATACGAAGTACAGGGAGTAAACCTAGAAACTGAATCAAAATGAACAAAATAACAACAATAATCCTCAGCTTCCTGATAACAACGAGCCTTTTTGCCCAGGATAACCCTTACGCCGAAAGACGCTGTAAAATTTTTGAGGTGATTGGGGAAGATATCGCAATTCTTAAGAATTCGGGCAAAGACTATACTATCAAAATGGATGTCAACTGGAATTACTATTTCCTTACCGGAGATAATAATGAGGGTGCAATTTTGATTCTGGATGGCAAAAACAAAACTGCCGGGATTTTTATAGAAAAGTTGGAAAACAATCTAATTGGTATGCATGCAAATGGAATTGATTATAAACCAATTGATGATCTGAAAACTATACTACC
>CAYUNU010000189.1:1472-5195 GCA_964446195.1 uncultured Porphyromonadaceae bacterium
GCACAAAAAGCAGCCATTGCCGAAATGAAGCCAGGGGCTAATATTGGAATCGCATCCAAGGCAGCTTTGGACGTTTTAAATGAAGGGCTGGCCAAATTAGGTCTGATCACAGATTTAGAAAGCAGTTGGCAAAAACGATTCTGGATACAACATGGCTTTTTTCACCATATCGGTCTTGTCGTTCATGATGTTGGTGGATACAATAATGATCTTGAACCAGGGATGATAATAACAATGGAGCCGGGACTTTATTTCCCAGAAGATTATTTGGATGAAACTAAAAACCGTCGCTTGTACGATGTGTATCCGGATGAAGCTGGGCCCTTTCTAAAAGCCATTACACCTATTTTCAAGAAGTATGTCAACATTGGCGTACGAATCGAAGATGATGTTTATATAACTGAAAATGGCAACAAAGTGATTTCATCAGGAGTACCAAAGGAAATTGAGGAAATTGAGGAATTGATGAAAGGAAAATAATTTTTTATAATTAGTGATTCAAATGAAACATATAAATTACCCAGCAATACTTCTTGATCTTGATGGTCTGTTGATTGATTCTGAGAAGATTTACCATAAAGTTGGGTACTGGATGACCGAGCAATTGGGGAAGGTTCTTACCAAAGAGATAATTGCCAAACAAATGGGAAGAAGACCTTACGAATCGCTGGATATCTATAGAAAGGAACTCGGGATAACCAGTCACACAACTCAAGAATTGGTTGACTGGCGTGATGAATTAATGATGGAAGCTTACGAAAAGGAAATTGAACTGATGCCAGGAGCACGAGAATTAATTGACCAGGCTTATGGAACATACAAACTGGCAATTGCCACAGGGTCAACCAAAATTCTCGTTGATATAGTGGTCAAAAAATTGAACCTAGCACCTAAGATGCAACATATACAAGCATCGGATGGACTAAAAAATGGCAAGCCTCATCCTGATATTTTCCTGGAATGCGCAAAGCAAATTAATGAGGATCCCAAAACCTGCATTGTACTGGAGGATTCATCAAATGGGTGCATGGCAGGCCAAAGAGCTGGCTGTTATGTAATTGCAGTCCCCACCGAGTTCACAAATCACCAGGACTTTTCATCAGCTGATACAATAGTTGATGATTTATTTCAAGCCTATGATCATATATTAGCACTATCCAAAATCAAGCTAACGAAATAACCAGACAATGAAAAAACACCTACTTTTATTAGTCACCATATTATTCCTTGGGTCCTTTACCCAAGCACAGAAACTCACCATCCTCCATACCAATGATATGCATTCTCGGCTGATGGGCTTCTCGCCTACCAGTGAATACACACCCTTCAGCTTAAATGACGATAAAACAAGAGGGGGATTCGCCCGTATAGCCCACCTGATTAACGAAGAAGTAAGTCAGAATCCAGAAGAGACACTAGTCCTGGATGCAGGTGATTTCCTGATGGGCACACTTTTCCATACCCTGGAAACTAAAATGGGATTTCAGTTGAGGCTGATGAAGAAGATGGGATATGATGTAGTAGGGATAGGTAATCACGAGTTTGATTTTGGGATCGACAAGCTTGCTCATATTATTACGGCAGCTCAGAAAAATGGTGACATTCCACCCCTGCTTCTTAGTAACATTAAATTCAATCCAAATGAGACTAAAGATGATCTCTTGGCAGACCATTACAATAATGGAGATATCAAGCGCTATCTTATTATGGAAAAAAACGGCATTAAGATTGGTCTGATAGCTCTGATGGGAATAGATGCTGCTGATGTTGCTCCTTTCGTTGAGCCTGCTGCCTTCACTGATAGGATAAAAGTAGCAAAAGAACTCGGCACTTTTCTTAAAAACGACCAAGGGGTTGACTTACTTATATGTCTGTCTCACTGCGGGGTAGTTAAAGACAAAAAAGGGAACTGGTCTGGTGAGGATGTGGAACTGGCAAAAGAGGTTCCCGGAATTGATGTCATCATCAGTGGACATACCCACACCCATCTTTTCGAACCCCTGGTAGTTAATGGAACACCAATTGTACAGACCGGTTCCGAAGGCCAGTTCCTGGGTCGCTTGGAAATAGAAAAATCAGGAGCTAGCTGGAAAGTTAATGGAGGTGAGCTGACTGCGATTGACGACAAAATTCCTGGTGATCCCAAGATCCAGGAATTAATAATAGAATATCAGGATATGATAAACAGGGAAGTCCTCGGAGACATGGGGATTAAAACAGGCGAAACAGTAGTTGAGAATAGCTTTGGCCTACTTTTTAATGAATGGACAAACCTGGAAACCTCTAATTTAGCCCCAATGGTTGCAGATGCTATCCACTGGCATATCAACCAAATCACTCCAAACGACATAACTCTTGTTGCTGCGGGACTTATCAGGGATGAGTTAAGAGTTGGTGAGGGAGGACAGCAACTGGCAAATGATATATTTAGAGTTGTTCCGCTTGGATCAGGTGTTTATGATGATTCACCCGGGTATTCACTCGCACAAGTTTTCGTTACCGGAAGGGAACTAAAAAGCATTTTGGAGGTGATGCTCATTGCTCCTAAACTTAGCCATAACAATTACCCATACTGGGAAGGACTGAGATTCAAGTATAATCCTAGAAGAATACTGTTCGATCAGGTTTATGAAGTTGAAATAGGAAATGAAAAAGATGGCTTTACCAAGGTTGATCTTTCCAAGAGAAATAATCAGTTATATAGCGTCTCGACAAATAACTATGTACTGGAGTTCTTTGGATTGATAGGAGATATTACAAAGGGAATCCTGAAAGTTCAGCCAAAAGACTCTGAGGGCAATCCCATCACAGACCTTGACACATCGGTCATCGATGGCGATCCTAACAAAGCCGGTCTTCAGGAAGTAAAGGAATGGGCTGCATTGATTCAATTTGTATCCCAATTCCCTGATCTTAATGGCAATGGTATTCCGGACATCCCTGATTACTATAAATCTCCCAAGAGCGAAAAAACACGAAACCCATCATTAAACCCTGCATTACTGTATAGAAATACTAATGGGATTAATGTGGTTTTTAGTGTTGTGACGCTGGGAATACTGGCAGGAGTGGCTTTACTGATAATTTAAACTACCCCTTCAGCAGAACCACTAATTACTAAATCGGTATACTACATAAAGGGAAGCATAAGTCGAAGCAAATTGGATATTCAAATTTGAAATCCTGATATTACTGCTGCCATATCCAATCTTAAAACTTGCTGTAGGAATAGTTTCAACACCAATAATAAACTTGTCTCCAGCGGCATAACCCACGCCAAGAACGGCTCCAATTCCTGGCGTTAGGTTAAAGTTAAAATTACTGCCGCTAAGAGACGAACTCAGATTGAGTATAAGCTCAAAGCCTGTTGTGAAGTGCAACTTTTCCGACATAGGCATGCGCTTTTCCTGTCCACCTGCAAAGCCAAGTGAAAGTGATCCACTAAAAGGATCAATTTGACTTATTCCAAACTCACCTGTAGCAAAGCGCAAACGAGAATAGGTGTTTACTGATTTTTGCTTTTTATAGATAAACCCGAAATTGTTCATATTGTAAGTTCTAAAACCAATTTCGTGGTTTTTACCACTTTCCTGCGCATTGACATATCCACCAAATACCATAGATATGAGAAACACAGGAATAAATAAAACAGACTTTTTCATGGCTTAATTAATTGTTTTACAAACAAATCTCGCCAAATCAATCAACTTAACCAAGAAAAAA
>CAYUNU010000189.1:5295-7010 GCA_964446195.1 uncultured Porphyromonadaceae bacterium
ATTCTTTCGGCTAAAGTTGTTACGGTTGATGAGAATTTTTACATCCACGAAGCTGTTGCAATAAAAGACAGTCAGTTTATAGCTATCGGAAAAAATTATGAAATAGAAAAGTATATTGGCCCTTTTACCAAGATCATGAAAATGGATGGCGCAATGGTATTACCGGGATTAATTGATGCCCATGCCCATCTTCACAGTTTGGGCGACAAGCTTGCCAGCATAAACACTTCTGATTGTCTGAGTTTTGATGAAGTAGTAGAAACAGTTGGGGAAAAAGTAAAGACAATAAACCCTGGAGAATGGATTATTGGGGGGAGATGGGATCATACACGCTGGAAGGAAAATGCCTTTCCTATTCATGATAAGCTCAGCATTGTGTCGCCCGACAATCCTGTTTACCTCACCCGTGTGGATGGTAATTCGGCCTTTGTAAATGGGAAAGCACTTGCCCTCGCCGGAATAAACAAGGCCACTCCAGATCCTGTTGGCGGAAAAATAATTCGTAAACCTAATGGAGAGCCTACCGGTGTTCTTATTAACCGGGCCATGAACCTGGTAAAGGATCTCTTTCCCGAACTAACAGTGGAACAAAAAGCCATCAGGTTTCAGGATGCAATAATTCATTGCAATCAAAACGGATTAACCGGGATACATGAGGCTGGGGTCGGACCGGCAGAAATAGAATTATACAAAAAGCTGATCGATCTCGGGAAGCTGGATATACGTTTATATGCAATGCTTGGCGAACAGGAAGTACCAGTACTAGACATTGATCTCACCCCATATTTCAAGGCTAATCGAATTGATAATTACGGCAATAACATGCTGAAGGTAAGAAGCGTAAAATTATTTTTTGATGGAGCCCTGGGCTCCAGAGGTGCTGCTTTTTTTGAACCATATACTGATGATTCCACCAACAAGGGTCTATTGAGAATCTCGCCTGAATACATAACAAAAGTTGGCAAAGCAGCTCTGGCTGCAGGGATGGGGGTAAATACCCACTGTATAGGTATAAGGGGAAACAGATTGTGTTTGGATGCCTATAAAGAGGCTTTAAAAGACTATCCTGATGTTGACCACCGGTTTAGAATCGAACATGCCCAGATCCTTCGTCAGGAAGACATAGAGCTTTTTACGGAATTAGGAGTGATTCCGGCAATGCAACCTACTCATTGTACCTCTGATATGCGCTTTATTGAAGATCGTATAGGTAAGGAAAGAGCCAAATATTCTTATGCCTGGAGATCGTTTATCGATGCAGGACATTTAATCCCTTGTGGCTCAGACTTCCCAGTTGAATCGGTGAACCCATTGTTTGGAATTTATTCTGCGGTAAGCCGTCAGGATCAAGAGGGATTACCGGAAAATGGCTGGCACCCTGAGCAAAGGATGACAATCGAAGAAGCTATCAAAGGATTTACCATCTGGGCCGCCTATGGTGCCTGGCAAGAGGATATACTAGGATCAATAGAAATTGGGAACATGGCAGATATAACAATTCTTGACAAAGATCTCTTGAGTGTCGACAAGGCAGAGATATTGGATACCAAAGTATTGGCAACCATCGTAGGTGGAGAAGTGAAGTATATCTCAACACAATGATACACTCATTTAAAACCCAATAAACACAAGGGTGATTTTTTTATTATTGGGGTATTCGTGGAATTTAAAAGAAAACTATATTGCAGGATAATTTAAGGATGCATAGATAATGA